>CAZIEQ010000041.1:0-13428 GCA_964538725.1 uncultured Acidimicrobiia bacterium
CAGCCCGCCCCGCGACGAGGGGCGGCGGAGCGGCGGCGCCACCCCCTCCGCGGCGTGCCGCCGCGCCGCTTGGGGGGGTCGGCCCCCGGCCGCCGCCCCCCGCCGCAAGCACCGCGGCGGCGATGACGATCCCGACCGGGGACTGCTGGGTCTGCCAGAACAGCACTCCGCTCAGGCCGCCTACGAGGAGGAGCGTGCCCAGCGAGACTTGACGGGTTCTGCTCTCAGCCATATTTCCTATAGGGGTTGGTCAACTCTTGCTCGACTTCTTCGGCGAGGCGGCGTGCTTCTTCCTCCGTCCAAATGCGACTCGACCCGTAGCGTTCCCCGCGGCCATCGAGCCCTCGCACCAGTGCTTCGACGACGGCGGGATCGAATTGGGTGCCGGCGTTGCGACGCAATTCGGCAAAGGCGTAATCTTGGGTGAGAGCGACCCGGTAGGAGCGTGTAGAGGTCATGGCGTCGAAGGCGTCAGCCACCGACAGCACCCTGGCAGCCAGGGTCGGCTTCTGACCGGGCTCCCAACCGGCACCGCCGTAGCCACTGCCGTCGAAGTGAATGTGGTGTCCGGAGGCGTCCTCTACGACGTGTTGCAGGAAACCGACCTCGGCAAGGATGTCCTCGATGGAGTGGACATGCTCCTGCATCTGGAGGTATTCCTCGTCGGTGAGGCCGGCATTCTTGCGGATGAGCTCTTTGGGAACCGCCAGCTTGCCGACGTCGTGGAGGAGAGCACCCCACCGCAGGCGTTCCAACATGTCCGGCCCGAAATCCATCTCATCACCGATCACCTGGGTGAAGTGAGCGACCCGCTCGGTATGACCCCGGGTGTACAAGTCTTTGGCTTCGAGTGCCTTGACGAAGCCGCGCAGAGTTGCTTCCCGTGACTCCCGCAGCTGCGCCCAAGAGGAGAACGTCATCTCTCCGACGAAGAACACGGCGCCGATTAGCGGCAGCGTCACATCACCGAGGATGTGGTAGGTGGCTCCGAGGAGACCGCCGAGGAAACCCATCCCCAGGTAGGGCAGATGGCTCTGGTTCATGCGCGACCAGGGAACGACCTCACCGAAGGCGTTGCGGACGATGAAGCGAACCAGGTTGAAGTTGATCAGGTTGTACGCCGTCGACGCCAGCGCAGCACCAACAGCTATCCGCCACATGTTGGTCGGGGTGACGACGTCGGGAATGAACAATTCGAGCACCAGCACCGAGGCAGCCGCCGTGATGACGAGCTGACCGAAGTTGACCGCAGGTTCGAACACCCTGTCGTGCTTCAGATCGTCGGGCTGGAGAGGACCGGCCGCAGCCATGAGAGCCACTCCGAGTGCGGCCGTGTCGGCTCCAAACACAACGGCGGCGGTCATCGCCACCATCACCGTCGGGCTGACGAACAGTCTCTCCCCGATCTCCACCGAGCGCCACGACAACACAACGAAAGCTGCGGTGAAGGCCAGCCACAGCCAGGCTGGATGGGGAAACTCCTCACTCCACCACAGCAGGCCGAGAGCACCCAGCCCGGCGACGATGAACGCCCAACCGAGAAGGCGTTTGCGGCGTTCAATCTGGGGATAGCGCAGTTGCACCGGCATCTTCCTCTGTTATCGGCCGAGTTGAACACCAAGTGAGGGAGATGGCCCGGCAGACTCACTAGCCGACTTTGTAGCTAGCCGCACCGGCCAAGATTGCAGCCAACAGGCTGCCCAAGGTCAGAGCCAAGCGCTTCACCGTCATGGGTTATCGCGCCTCCCAGTGGTTAGGTACTCGTTGCCGGCGTGCTAACTCGCCGCCAACGGCACATCCGCTCCGCTGGGTTTCAGATTGCCGAATTCGACTCTGTGGCCTCCGGGCCTCTCCCTTGTCCCAGCCGCGGCCGGGACAAACCTCGGTTGTTCAACCACAGAGGCCACCCGTTATCCCCTGCCCCTGCATTCCCACCGGCGCAGCGCTCACCGGCAGGGGAGGATTCCAAAACAGGAAATCCAGGGACATAAGTTACGCCCTCCGATGGCGCAACGCAAGATGTTTTCCGACGCAGCGCGGTTGGTCCGCCACTCTGCGTCGTGTCGGCTACCCTGCTGCCATGCGAATTCGCGAGCTCGAGGAAAGCCTTGCCCGACTGACTTCGGTGGATGCGGTTCGGGTGGTGCTGGATGGCGATCGCGTCGCCGAGGTGCACGTCGTGTCACCTCCCGACAAACCGGCCAAGCAGGTGGTGCGCGACATCCAGTCGCTTGCGATGGCCCGCCACGGGGCGAACATCGACAGAAGGGTCGTGTCCGTCGTCCAGATCGCTCCCGAGGGCAACGGAGGCCAGCCGGGGGACCGTCCCAAGATCCTGGCCATCGAGGAAGCACCCCACGACTCCCGCCTGACCGCAACCGTTCGGCTCGGATGGCGCGGCGCGGAGTACGAGGGAACGGCAGTCGGCACCGCGGCACCATCGGCTCGAATGCGCCTGGTCGGCGAGGCCGCACTGCGAGCCTTGGAGGAAGCTCTGGGCGGCGGCCCACCGATGGCCCTCGACGCCATCGGTGCGCCCGCCGTCGGCATGCGCGAGGTGATGGTGGCGGTCGTCGTCTCCCAAGACGGAGCCGAGGAGCAGGTGGCGGTCGGATCCGCGCTGTGTGGCGACGGCGAAACCTCCGAGGCAGCGGTTCGGTCGGTTCTGGATGCCATGAACCGCCGCATACCCAACCTGGCGCGTTAGCCCGTCACTAGCGTCCGCCGTCATGACATCGCGTGCTGCGCCCTGCGCCTCCGGAACCGGTGACATCGCCGTCACGCCCCACCGTCTTGCCACCGATGCGGCACTGCAGGTCATGGCGGAGGGAGGCAACGCCGTCGACGGCGCCATCGCAGCCAATGCCGTGCTCGGTGTCGTCCTGCCGACAGCCTGTGGGGTCGGCGGCGACCTGTTCGCCCTTATCCACACCCCAGGCGACACAGCCCCGCTGGCACTGAACGCTTCGGGAATGGCCGGCGCCGGCGCCGGGAGCGTCGCCGCCTCCGGAATCGACGATCTGCCCCTGTACTCGCATTGGACGATCACCGTGCCCGGATGCGTCGACGGGTGGGAAGCCCTGGCGACGCGGCTGGGAACGCTGCCGTTGGACGGCCTGTTGGAGCCTGCCCTCGCGGCCACCCGCGGTTTCGCCGCATCGCCGGAGCTGAGCCGGGCGCTGACCGCCCTGCAACCCCACATCGCCGACGAGGGCTCCGCCTTCGAGCTCTACCCACAGGGAGCGCCGCCGGCACCCGGAGACAGGATGCAGCGCCCCGCGTTGAGAACGGTCCTGACAGATCTTGCGCACGGAGGGCGGGCGTCCTTCTATCAGGGACCGGTCGGTCGGGCCATCGAAAGCGCCACCCGCGGTGTCATCACCCCAGGCGACCTGGCGACGGTACAGGCGGATTGGATCGAACCCCTCGCACTTGGTGTCTTCGGGTTGCGGGCGTTCACCATGCCTCCCAACAGTCAGGGTTACCTGACGTTGGCGGCCGCTTGGATCGCCGAGCACGCCGGCGTGCCCGGCGGCGACACGGCGGCCGAACAACACCTCCTCATCGAGGCGTATCGGGCGGTGGCCTGGGAACGAGACGCTGTCGTCGCCGACCCCCGCCACGCTCCGATCATTCCGGCCGAGCTGATCGCCTCCCGGCGGCTCGCCCCCCGGGCAGCGATGGTCGGCGGTGACACCGTCGCCTCCTGGCCGCCGGCATCATCAGATCCCGGAGGCACCGCCTATCTGTGCGTTGTCGACCGTCACGGAATGGGGGTCTCGCTCATTCAAAGCAACTTCCACGGCATCGGCAGCCGCATCTCTGCAGGAAACACCGGAGTTTGGCTGCACAACCGGGGGGCCGGTTTCACCTTGCAGCCGGGGCATCCCAACGAGCTCGCACCGGGGAAGAGGCCGCTGCACACTCTGTCTCCGACGCTCTGGATCGACGGCGACCGGCTGCGGCTGCTGCTGGGCACCCGCGGCGGCCACCAGCAGCCCCAGCTGCTGTTGCAGGCCGCCTCACATCTCTTCCGCTCCGGGCTGTCCCCGGCGGCGGCTCAGGAGGCCCCCCGCTGGACGATGGACGTCATGGGCATAGGGACGACATCGCAAGTCCGCGTGGAGAGCCGTATGCCTGCTCGAGTCGTCACCGGGTTGGAACGCCGCGGTCACCATGTGGAGATCGCGGGTGAATGGGAGCCGGGCTGGGGTCCGGTATCGATCGTCACCGTCGACGACCGTGGTGTTCGTCGCGGCGCCGCCGATCCTCGCATCGCCACCGCGGCGGCTCGAGCCGCCCCAGCATGAGCCGGTTGCCCCGACCCTGGCCCATTTCGCCGCCACACTGATGGCGCGGATCCTGCTCGTACGCCATGGGGAGGCCGAAGGCAACTCCGAGCACCGTTTCATCGGGCAGTCGCAAACACCGCTGACGGCCCGGGGAAGAGGCCAGGCAGTTGCTCTGGCCGAACGGATGGCTGCCATTCCGATGGCAGCCATCTACGCCAGCGACCTGCCGCGGGTGGCCGACACGGTCGCTCCGCTCGCCGCTACCGCCGGCGTCACCGTCGAATACGACCGCCGCTGGCGTGAGATCGCCAGCGGCGAATGGACGGGTCTCAGCCCTGCCGAGATCGCTGCAGGCTGGCCCGACCTGTGGCAGCGCTACGCGGCTGGGGTCGACGTGGCACGGCCGGGTGGTGAGTCGTGGAGCGACGTGCGGAAACGCACCATCGCCGCGGTGGAAGACATCGCGGCCGGCCATGGCGCCGCCGACATCGTGGCGGTTGCCACCCACGCCGGACCGATCGCCGGCCTGCTCATGTGGGCTGCAGGACTTCCGCCCGGCGCCGTGTTCGCCGGCCCGTTTCGCGGTGTGGGCAATGCATCGATGACCACTATCGACGTTACGCCACAACGGGCGGCCGTCATCCTCGCCGTCAACGACACCGGGCATCTCCACTGATCCCGGCGAGGTTCATCCTTTGGTGGCATCGATGAGGCCCGCCCAGCCTGCGTCGTCGAGCGGCAGCGGTGCCAGCGTGTAGTAGCTGACGCGCTGCAGCCGGTCCCCGTAACGGTCCACGATCGCAGCTCCCAGCTCGTCGACTGGCGCGATGACGGCGCACGCCGCCAGCACGTCGTCGGGGATGACGTCGGCCATAGCCGCCCATTCGCCCCGTTTGGAGAGAGCAGTCAATCTTCCACCGAAGTCCCAGCCATGGAGGTCGAGAACCGCCCCGTACGCCGGGGTGGACGCATAGAAGGAGATCTGCTGCTTGACGGCATGTGCTGCCGAGGCCATCTCCTTCTCGTCGCGCCCGGTGACGACGAACACTGTGGATGCCCTCTCCACATCGTCGAGAGAGCGGCCGGCGGCGGCGGCACCTTCCTCCATACGGGGCAGCACGACCTCGTCCAGATAGCGGGTCGTGTGAAGCGGGTGGACGTGGAACCCATCGCAGACCGCCCCAGCCAGACGGCACATGTACTCGCCTACCCCGGCGATGTATACGGGGGGCGGGCCGTGCTCCACCGGTCCCGGATCGAAGAAGGGAATCATGAGGGAGAAGTTGTAGTAGTCGCCTTGAAAACGGAGCCGCTCGCCGTCCTGCCAGGCCTTCCAGATGGCCCTCAGGGCGGCGATGTACTCCTTCATCTGCGGCCCGGGACGGCCCCACGGCATTGAGAAGCGTCTCGTTATGTGAGCTCTGATCTGGGTTCCCAAACCGAGCAGGAACCTGCCATGGGACAGCTGTGTCAGATCCCATGCGGCCTGTGCCACCGTCATCGGCGAGCGGGCGAACGCAACCGCGATGGCGGTGCCCAGGTCGAGTCCTGGGGCTTCAGGCGCCGCGGCGACAAGCGGCATGAAAGGCTCATGTGCGGTATCTACGGAAAAGATACCGTCAAAGCCGAGGCGGGCGGCGCGGCGGGCCTGTTCGGCCACACCGGCCAGAGGGCCCGGCGGCAGGTAGTAGTCGACTTTCATTCGCTGCTCCTTTCGGCATGGAGGTTCGACCCTACGCCATGTGTATGGAGGCTTCACATCTCTAGAAAACCACACAGGAGTGCCGCAGAGTGAAACCGTCCCCGAGCGGTCAACTACCCTTTCTCGCCTCGGCGGAGTAGTCACATGCGTATTCGCACCTCTCGGTCCCTCGCCTTTTCCGGATGGCTGCTGGCGGCAATGCTCGCCGTGGCCGGGTTTGCCGCGTTCTCCCCGCGCCATGCGCAACCGGCGCCGACGACGCCCGAGCCGGAACTCCAGCCATACCGGATCGGAGGCGTCACCGGTCGCATCAGCGCTCTGATCATCGCCGATGCCCTCACATTCAAAGGATCGTTCCCCGAGCGGTTCGACCCTCCCCGGTCGGTATCGGGACTCGGACCCGATGGGATCCCCACGACCACTACGACTACGACTACGACTACGACCACGACGACTACGACCACGACGACTACGACCACGGTGCCGCGGCGCACCACCACCACCAGGCCACCAACGACGACGACCACCACAACGACGATCCCGGCACCGCAGGGCGTCGACGGTGGCCGCCGCGACGTGGAGGAGTGGCGGGACCTCGTCGCGCAGTACTTCCCGGCCGAAATGGTCGACGACGCGCTGTCCATCATCGAATGCGAAAGCCACGGCGATCCGCTGTCCACCAACTCTTACAGCGGAGCAGCAGGGCTGTTTCAATTCGTACCTGGAACCTGGCACTGGGTCACAAGCGAAATGGGTTTGGAGGAGGCCAACCCCTACGATCCGGAAACGAACATCGCCGCGGGATGGTGGCTTGTCGAATGGTCGATCGAGCACAACCATTCTGGAGGACCCTGGGGGCACTGGACATGTCGGCCATGAAGAAGACTTTCAAGCTCATCGGAATCACCGCAGCCGCCTGCGCCGTCGCCTGGTGGCTCAAGGACCGTCTCGTGCCGGTGCCAACGACCACTGCAGGACCGGTGGCACCGTTCCGCAGCCATGACATCGACACCGACGACGGCGTGGAGACGCCAGACGACCTGACCGCGATCACCGGTATCGGGCCCGTGTTCGCTGCCCGGCTGGCCGCAGCCGGCATCACCAAGTTCGCCGATCTGGCTGCAGCCGCCGCGGCATCGGTGGCGGCTGCAGTGCAAACCGGCGAAGAACGGGCGGCCGGTTGGATCGAACAGGCGAAGCTCCGCTAGCGAATACTGGGACCCAGAGAGGCACGCACATCCAATGACGAGACTGACAGCGGGTGACCCCGCACCCACATTTTCCAGGGTCGCCGATGACGGCACCACCGTCGCCTCTGACGACTTCGCCGGGCACAGGCTCATCGTCTACTTCTATCCCCGCGCCTTCACACCCGGCTGCACGACGGAGTCATGCGATTTTCGGGACCGCCACCAGGCGCTTGCCGACGCGGGCTACAGCATCATCGGGGTCAGCCCCGACGGGCCGGAGAGGCTGGCCCGATTCCGCACCGAACACGGCCTCCCTTTCCCCCTTCTATCCGACCCCGACCACCAGATGGCAGCGGCGTTCGGGGCGTGGGGCATCAAGAAGAACTACGGGCGTGAATATGAAGGCATCATTCGCTCCACGGTGGTCATCGGCGAAGAAGGCGACGTGCTCCATGCCTGGTACAACGTTCGTGCCAAGGGGCATGCCGACAGGGTGGCCGCCGACGTGGGCGCCTAGCGGCCCCCACCCGCCTTCCGCCAACCTGCGCCGAACCAGCAGAGACGGACAATCCATGCTCCCCCATGCGGCACCGCCGGGTTATCCGGCCCATCTCGAGGACGTCGCGACGCTTGGCGACGGCCGTCACGTCTCCATCCGTCCGGTGGTGCCCGAGGACCTCGAAGCTCTTCGGGAGGCCATTGAAGCTGCCGACGAGGACACTCTGTACCGGCGTTTCCTGACGCCGCGGCCGCGTTTCAGCGAGGCCGCATTGAGGCGTCTCGTCGAACTGGACTACCGGGATCGCATGGCGTTGGTCGCCATCGACGATACCGGCCGTGGCGTCGCCATCGGCCGTTATGAGCGCATCGGCCGGGACGCCGAGTTGGCGATCGTCGTCGATCCTTCGTGGCGCCGTGTCGGGCTGGGCACGCTGTTGATACGCCGCCTGGCAGCCGAGGCGGCCGCCAACGGGTTCGCCAGGCTGAACGCCACGTTTCTCGCCGAGAACCAGGCCATCTTGGGGATGCTGCGCTCCCTGGGCCTGGAGACGGTCCGTATCGAACAGGGGATCGGCACTGCCGAGATGGCACTGCCCTCCGAAAACTTCTAGGTCGGACGACTCATTCTCACCTCGAATGACTAGTGCCTGCCCATTCAGCCGCCCCCGGCTCTTGACCCGGCCGGCCTGTTTCGGCAGGGTGTCGGCGTCACAGGCCTCTTGGTGGGGGACTAGACAGGGAGGAATGCGCCCGTGCAGAAACCACGACACTCTCTTGCCGCCACAGCCGATAGTGGTGTCGACAAGACCATGCACCCACTCATCCGTCGGCCCGAATACACCGCCGCACGCCCACCGCCACACTCGTCCCGGCGCAGCTTCCTGCTGCGATTGTGGGCTCGAATCACCGTACGCGGCGACAGAGGAGCCAACCTTGCCGAGTACGGCGTGCTGCTGGTGCTGATAGCGGTCCTCGTCATCGGCATCGTTGCCAGCATCGGGGACACCACGTCCGGCACATACGACACCGTGAACGCAGGCTTCGGCTCGTAACCCTTCGGTAACCTGCCACAGACGTCCAGCCCAGGGGCACCGCCGTGGAGGCATTCGTCCTCGGCGCGCTCATACCCGTCGGAGAGTCGGTTGGCGGTCTGCACCATCTTCTCTCCTGCCGACTGGGCGTTCCCGCGCGTTCACGGATCGAAGAAGATTCGCCTCAGGCCAGCAGGTCGAACCCCACCTCAGCGGCCGACGCCGCGCCGCAGAGAGCCATTGCTCGTTCCAACTCCACCCGGAAGGCGGCCGCCACCGCGGCCACCCCTTCGGCTCCACCGAGCGCCAACCCCCACAGGAAAGGGCGGCCTACGAGCACGGTCGAGGCGCCCATCGCCAGCGCCTTGACAATGTCGGTGCCGCTGCGGACGCC
Organism: uncultured Acidimicrobiia bacterium; assembly: GCA_964538725.1. Lineage (GTDB taxonomy): Bacteria > Actinomycetota > Acidimicrobiia > Spongiisociales > JAOTWH01 > CAZIEQ01. The sequence continues at coordinate 9,111 of CAZIEQ010000041.1, forward strand.
TCCATCCACCGCTACCGGCACACTTCCCGCCGTCGCCGCAACCACCTCGGTCAACGCGTCGGCCGTGGCGATGCAGGTGTCGAGCTGGCGGGCACCATGGTTGGACACCACCACCGCTGCGGCCCCGGCGTCGACGCAGGCCACGGCATCATCCCCGCGGATCACGCCCTTGACCACCACCGGCAGCGAGGTGGAATCCACGAGCTTCTCCAACTCCGAATACGCCACCGAGGGGTCGAACTGGTCCTCCGCGTACGCCACCAAACCGGATTCTCCGGTGGCGGGCATATCCAGAGGCAGGTTGGCCTGGTGCAGGCCGGGGGGAAGTGTGAATCGGTGCAGAGCATCCCGGCGCCGATTGCCCACCACGGCCAAATCCACCGTCAGCATCAACGCGGTGTAACCGGCCGCTTCGGCGCGGCGCACCAGACTCGCCGTCAACTCGCGGTCTTTGTGGATGTAGAGCTGGAACCATCGGGGCGATCCGGGTGCCGCCGCGGCGACGTCTTCGAGCGAGGTGGTGGCCATCGTCGAAACGATCATCGGTATGCCTGCGGATGCGGCTCCGCGAGCCATGGCGGCTTCACCGTCCGCATCGGCCAGGCCCTGGTAGGCCATGGGGGCAATCCACACCGGAAGGTCGGCCGATGTGCCTACGACCTCGACGGCGGTGTCGATGTGCGACACGTCACACAGCACTCTGGGGCGCATCCGGATGCGCCTCCACGCTGCCACGTTCTCGGCCAGCGTGATCTCGTCGTCGGCGCCGCCGGCGTAGTAGTCGTAGGCCATGGGGTCGAGCACCTCGGCGGCGGCAGCCTCCAACCCGTGCAGCGGCACATCCATCATCGGCGACGCTACCCGGTTACGCCACCGCTTCGACAAGTACGGCCGTACCCAGACCGCTGCCGGCGGGAATGGTCGCCCCTCCGAGGCGGAGGCCTCGCCGGCGGAGAGCCTTGGCGAGGTGAACCGTGATCCGCAGACCCGACATGCCGACCGGATGTCCCAGGCCGACCGAACCGCCGTCGACGTTGAGCTTCTCGCGGGGCCATCCACCCATGCGCTCACAGGCGACGAGCTGCACCGCGAAGCCTTCGTTGCATTCGATCAGGTCGAGGTCACCGACGGTCTTGCCGGCGCCGTCGAGTGCCCTGTCGAGAGCTGTGACGCATGAGTAACCCATCAGGTTGGGGTCACATCCGACCATGGCGCTGCCGTCGAGGAGGATGCGGGCCAGCGGCTCCATGTGATGACGCTCGACGGCCTCACTGCTGGCGACGACGGCGGCGGCGGCGCCGTCGTTCAGGCTGGCGGAGTTGCCGGCAGTGATGACACCTCCGGGCCTCACCGGTGGCAGCTTGGAGAGAATCTCGAGGGTGCTTTCGGGCCGCGGGTTCTCGTCTGCAGCGAACATCTGTTCCAAGCCGTCCACCTGGATGGGAACGATCTCGTCGTCGAAGCGGCCTGCTTCGGCTGCCTCGGCGGCCCGCCCATGGGTGACGAGCGAATACTCGTCCATCTCGACACGGCTGATGCCGTCGACCTCGGCGTGGTGCTGCGCCACGTCGACCATGCCCCTGGGTTCCCCCCACATCTTGGATCCGGCGAGGGTGCACTCGCCGATCATGTCGAGATACTCGCCGTGCCCGAGGCGGTTCCCCCATCGCGAGCCGGGAACCCAATGGGAGGCGTTGCTCATCGACTCGAGGCCGAGGACCAGCACAACGTCGGCGGCACCGGCGGCGATCTGCTGCGCGCCGAGCAGCAGCGCCGACATGCTGGAGCAGCATTGCATATTGACTGTGAAGGCGGCGACGCCGTCGGGGATGCCGGTCCGCATGCCGACGATCCGAGCCGGGTTCGACTCCGTCATGTCCTGGAGGACCATCCCGGCGGTGATCAACTCGACGGCGCTGCGGTCGAGGCCGAGGCGTTCGAAGAGGGCGTCGGTGACCGTCGACGCGACCTCGGTGGCCCGCAGCGACCGCAGCGAACCACCGAACTTGCCGATGGGGCTTCGCAGCCCATCGACGAGAAAGACGTCGCGGTCCATGGCTCCTTCTCCTTGTTCGGCGCCCGTACGGCTACTATAACGAACGATCGTTAGTTAGCCTGTTGGTGGAGGAGCTGTCTTGTTTGATGACGACACCCTGACGCGGTCCACGGAAGCCGCCGCCCGCTGGGAAGCCGAATACCGGCGCCTCGTTGGCAAGTTCGGAGACGGCGCCCCGGAAAGGGCGACCAATCCCGAGACCCACTCCGGGCTTCCCCTGAAGTCGGCGTACTTCCCCCACGACATCGCCCACATCGACCCGGAAGCCATCGGAGCTCCCGGTCAGTATCCGTTCACGAGAGGCAACCTCGCCGCCCAGTACCAGCTGATGAACTGGGCCAACCAGCCGGTGATCGGGTATGGGCTTCCCGAAGACACGAGGGAGCGGATGGACGCACTGGCCGAACAGGGAATGATCGGCTACTTCGGTCAGCGCTTCTACAACCTGGTGTACGACCTCGTTTCCCATGAGGGTCTCGACCCCGACCATCCAGCCGCCAAGGGCCGCGTCGGGCAGGGTGGTATGGCGGTGTATTCCAAGGCCGACATGGGGATCCTCTTCGACAGGCTCGACCTGACGAAGATGAATGTGATCCACATCACCTACTACCAGGTGATACCGGCGCTGGCGCAATACATCGCGTACGGCGAGGAGCGGGGGTGGTCCCCCGACCGGCTACGGGGCAACTCGATGAACTGGTATCACCAGTCGGCCTACACGGGAATGACGGCCTTCCCTCCTGCTCAGGGCCACAAGCTCGCCGTCGAGTTGATCCATTTCTGCAGCCGGAACATGCCGCGGTGGAACACCACCAACTTCTTCGGATACGGCGTCGAAGAGTCCGGCAGCACCGCGGTCGAGGAGATAGGGCTGATGCTCGCATACGGAATCGACCTGGTGCGGGCCTGTGTGGCATCTGGGCTGCGCCCCGACGATGCCTTGAGGCGTTTTGGCTTCCAGATAGCGCAGGGAAACGACTTCTTCGAGGAGATCTGCAAGATCAGGGCGCTGCGCCGTTTGTGGGCGACGACCATGAAGGAAGAGTTCGGCGCCGAGGATCCACGCGCCATGCACGTGCGCATCCACACCCACACGTCGGGGGCATCGCTCACCGCGCAGCAGCCGCTGGTGAATCTCATCCGCACCACGCTGCACGCCTTCGGTGCGGCGTTGTCGGGAGTGCAGGCAATGGAGGTGTCGGCCTACGACGAGGCCTTTGCCATCCCCACCGAGGAGGCCGCCACCTTGGCGTTGCGGGTGCAGCAGGTCATACAGGAGGAAACCAACATCACCTCGGTTTCCGACCCGCTCGCCGGCTCCTACTACGTTGAGGCCCTCACCGATCAGGTCGCCGAGGCCACCCTCGAACTCGTCGACCAGATCGAACGTCGTGGCGGGTACATCGCCGCCCAGCAGTCCGGATGGCTGCGCAACATCGTGGAGAGCTCCGCAGAGCGATGGCGCGACCTGGTCGACAGCGGCAAACGGAAAGTCGTCGGTCTCAACGTGTACGAGAAAGACGCGCCGCTGCAAACGAACATCTTCAAGGTGGACCCGGAGGTGGAGAGGGTGGCGGTGGAACGGATACGCCAGCTGCGAGCACAGCGGGACGGTCCGCGCTGGGAGAAGGCGATGGGACGGCTCGCCGACACTGCGGAGGCATTCGCCGACAAGGACGTCGCCGACCTCGGCGACGGTGAGTTGCTGGAAGCTGCCATCGCTGCAGCCCGTGCCGACGCTACAACGGGGGAGATGATGGGGGTACTCAAGACCCAACTCGGCTGGAAGGCGCCACATGAGAACTGAGCATTGGGAAGGGCCGCCGATCCGGGTCCTGCTGGCCAAACCAACCCACGACTGTCACGACCGAGGCATACGAGTGGTGGCTCGCAAGTTACGAGAAGCCGGCTTCGAGGTGATCTTCACCAATTTCCTCCTCCCCGCCGAGGTGGTGACCACCGCCCTGCAGGAAGACGTCCAGGTGGTGGGTGTCTCCTCGTCGTCGGGTGGGCACATGCCGGTGTTTGCAGATGTGCTCGCAGGGCTGCGAGACAACGGCATGGAAGATGTCATCGTCCTCGCCGGTGGTGTCATCCCACCCGACGACGAGAACACGCTGCGGAAATGGGGAGTCGCCGACGTGTTCGGCCCCGGCACCACCGCCAAGGATGCCATCGACCTGATCCGCAACAGGCTGGAGGTGGCGGCATGACAGATGTGAAGCGGGTCGCGATCCTCGGTGGGGGCGGCCTCATGGGGCA
>CAZIEQ010000042.1:0-13137 GCA_964538725.1 uncultured Acidimicrobiia bacterium
TCAGCGAGTCTCGCGTCATGTGTTGGGGGGCGTCTGGGGGAGCACCCGCCACCCGCCGCCGCACCCTCTTGACCCTCGACCAGCCACTGGCCGCGCTGTGGCAAACGGTTGGACGGTGTGGGAGACCTCCACGCGATCCGGCGAGGGTCTTCGGGCTCATCGCAGTCGTGCTGGCAGCGTTGCCATGGGTTCTGATTCCGGCGGGTGTCGCCGTCAGCTGGCTGACAGGCTGAAGCCGCCGAGCCCCCGGCTCGGCGGTCAGTCTGTGTTGAGACGCAGGTATGCAGAGGCCACACCCTCGGCCAGAGTTGACACCTCGACGCGTCCTTCGATGTCGTCCTTGCGGAAGGTGATAGTCCACTCCCCGCCGGTCTCCTCCGAGCTGTCGATGACATAGCCCCCGTTGACCAGAGCCACCGTGTAGAACTGCACCATTTCGGGCGCCGTCGCACTGATCCGCAACTCCACTTCGGTGTAGGTCTGCGGGTGGTTTACAAGCGTCGACCCGACCACAGCCGACACCGGTATCGGAAAACCTGTCGGTACCGAAGCGGGAAGAACCCCTTCGCCGAGCTCGACGGGAGGCGGTGGCTCGGAGCTACCACCACCACAGGCGGCGGCGACAACCAACGCCACCGCGGCCACTGCCACGATGCGGGTTCTCAGAGGCAACATGTGCATTGATGGTATTGGGTCACCCGGCCGGCAGCGCCCGCATCGGTTCTCCGACTGCAAGAACGACCGCAGGCGGGATAGCGGTCAAACGCCACTCGGCCGTATGGCTGGGCGCCAGCGCCAGATATGTCGCCAGCACGGCGTCGGCGAGACGGCGCCGCAGACCGTCAAACACGGGGGGGCTCCCGGTAGCCACCGAACACATCCTTCATGGCGTCGACGATTTCGCCCATCGTGGCCCTGCTGCGTGCCGCGGCGACAATGAGCGGCATCAGATTGTCGTCGCCGCCGGCCCCCACGGTGAGCTCCTCCAGATGCTGTGCGACAGCTGCTTCGTCACGCTCGGCACGCAGCCGACCGAGGCGCTCGCGCTGCAACAGCTCCACCTCGTCGGAGATCCGTAGGATGTCGAGGTCCTCCTCGTGGTCCTTGACGTACTTGTTGATGCCGACGACCGCCCGCTCCCCCGCATTCAGCGCTCTTTCGAACTGGTACGCCGAGTCGCTGATCCTGCCCTGGAACCAGCCTTCTTCGATACCGCGCAGCACCCCGTCGAGCATGGAACCCTCGCCCAGCCGATCGATGTGGGTAAAGATCTCCTCCGCCTCCGCTTCGATTCGGTCGGTCATCTCCTCGATCAGCCAAGCCCCCCCGAGAGGGTCGATGGTGTCGCCGACACCCGTCTCCTCGGCGATGATCTGCTGGGTGCGCAAAGCAATTTCGGCGGCCCTCTCCGTGGGCAGGGCATACACCTCATCGAGAGCGTTCGTGTGCAAGCTCTGGGTTCCGCCGAGTGCCGCCGCCAGGGCTTCGACGGCGGTTCGCACCACGTTGTTCTCCGGCTGCTGGGCAGTGAGGGACACTCCTGCAGTCTGGGTGTGAAAGCGCAGCTTCCAGGAACGCTCGTCGGTTGCCCGGTAGCGGTCCCGCATCCAACGGGCGTAGATGCGCCGGGCCGCCCGGAATTTGGCGATCTCTTCGAAGAAGTCGATGTGGGCGTCGAAGAAGAAGGAGAAGCGCCTGGCGAAGACGTCCACGTCCAATCCCCGCCGCTGACATGCTTCCACGTAGGCGAACCCGTCGGCGAGGGTGAACGCGAGCTCCTCGGACGCGGTGGCGCCCGCTTCGCGAATGTGATATCCCGAAATAGAGATTGTGTTCCACTCCGGCACCTCGCCGGAGCAGAACTCGACCATATCGGTGATCAACCGCAGGTGGGGGGCGGGCGGGTAGATCCACTCCTTCTGAGCTATGTACTCCTTGAGTATGTCGTTTTGCAGCGTGCCTCTCAGATGCTCCCAGGAGGCTCCCTGTTCCTCGGCGGTGACCAGCAGGAAGGCGAACAGGACCTGGGCGGGGCCGTTGATCGTCATCGACACCGACACCTTGTCCAGGGGGATCCCCTCGAATAGGCGGTTCATGTCGTCTGCAGAGTCCACCGCGACTCCACAGTGGCCGATCTCCCCCCGGGACATCGCAGCGTCGGAATCGAGGCCCATCAGCGTCGGCATGTCGAAGGCGACCGACAGGCCGTCCTGACCTTGGTCAAGCAGGTAGTGGAAGCGCCTGTTCGTGTCGTCCACTCCCCCGAAGCCGGCGAATTGGCGGGTGGTCCACAGGCGGCCCCTGTACCCGGTGGTGTGAATCCCCCGCGTGTACGGATATGAGCCCGGGTAGCCGATCCTCGCGGGCACCTCGCCTTCGGCGGGCAGACCGAGCGGAGGGACGTCCGCGAAGGAAAGGGTGGAGAACCGCTCCTTGCGTTTCGATGCGGCGTCGAAACGCCGCCGCCAGTCCCGACTCTTGCTCACGAGTCCCCGTTCACCGCGACCTCGGACCCGCAGTTGGGACAGACGGCCACATCGATCTCTCCGACGATGAACTCGAATTCACACTGGTTGCAACGCATCCGCGGGGATACCGCATCCCGCGGCGCTGATGACGCCGCCGGGCCGGTGTACAGGCCCTCACCGGCGGCAGGAGTTTCCCCGACACGGTTGGTCGTCCCGCATGCCGGACAGGCATACTCACCGGGTCCCTGAACCACGAACTCGGTGTGACATCTCCCGCAGTTGACACGCATCATGATCCCTCCGTCACTGCCGGGCCGAGGGCGCCGATGTCGGCCAGGTAGGCGGCCTCGTGTCGCAGCACGTCGGCGATGTCTTCACTGGCATAGTGGTGGCCCTGCGCTGATGACTTTGCCGCGATCAAGGCCACCGCGTCTCCGCCTCCAGCGATGCGGCGGCCCGGAGAGCCGTCGAGGCCCTGCAGGTAGAACACCTCCCACTCCAGAATCCGCAGCACGTCGTCGCGGCCGAGGCGCGCTGCAGCCTGTTCACTGAGGCGGGGAAAGGCAAACGACACCACCTCCTCGATGACATACACCGGCGGTCCCCCCGGAGAGCGGCGGGCCTCCTGAACGACGAGGACCGCCACGATGAGGAGAAGCACTGCGAACAGCACTGCGCCGACGGCTACGGCACCCATAGGCAACATCGTACCGGGCGGGATCGCATTCAGTTCCCCTTCCCGGGCGGCGGTGAGGACTCCCGGGTCGCGAGCAAACGGCGGAGGATGTGCCTGGGCCGAATAGCCTGCGGCTCATGGACGTTCTCCAGGTCTCCCGATTCTTCGGGATCCTGGCCTTCAGCGCACAGGCGGCGGTGGCCGCTTGGCTGGCGATCACCATCGGGGCTCGCCGCTCGACCCGGTTGCACCGGCTGCGGCAACGGGTGCTGGCCACGGTAGGCAACGCGGCCATATGGTCCGCGGCAGCGGTGGCTCTCGTTGCCACCTCCGGGTCACTGTATTACTCCGAGGTCGCCCATTTCATCCCCTGTGAGCTGTGCTGGTACCAGAGGATCGCCATGTATCCACTGGTGATCGTGCTCGGGGTGGCGGCGGCGCGTCGCGATCGAACAGTGCGTTTCGTCGCATACCCGGTGGCGTCGATCGGGCTCGCCATATCCTCATACCACTATCTCATCCAGCGCTATCCCAGCTTGGAGGCCGGAAGTTGTTCCACCCAGGTCCCGTGCAACTTCGCCTGGATAGACGTCTACGGCTTCGTCTCCATCCCCTATATGGCGTGGGCGGCGTTTGCTCTCATCATCGTCGTGCTGTGGTCGGTGGGGGCGGCGTCACGGATGGAGACGGCCGCCGCTTCTCTAACCTCGGAGGAGACCGGATGAAGGGAGGGGAAGGTTGAGCCAGGTCAAGAAACGCAAGAAGCGTGCGGCAATCACCAAGAAGCCGCCGCCGGGGTCCGCCCCGCCCAGCAGATTCCCCACCGCCTGGGTTGTCGGAGGGGTCGTCGCCTTCGGCCTGATCGCACTCATCGTATCTTCATTGGGTCCCACCGGTGATGCCACCGACGAGTACGGCACGCCGGTCGTCACCGGTCAGGCGCTGGCAACCCACATGGATGAGACTCCCGCCACCGACCCAACGGTGGGACAGCCGATACCCGAGGTCGTCGGAGCCGACTGGGACGGAAACGAAGTGTCCATCCTCCGCGACGGCACCGCCAAGGCCATCGTCTTCCTTGCCCACTGGTGCCCCCACTGCCAGCGGGAAGTCCCCGCGGTGGCAGCCTACCTGGACGCGGCCCAGCTTCCCTCCGGGTTGGAGATCCTCTCGGTGGCGACGTCGATCGATCCGGTGCGCACCAACTATCCACCCTCGGCGTGGCTGGAGCGGGAAGGCTGGCAGCCGCCTGTGCTGATGGACGACGCCGCCAGCACCGTCGCCGCAGCATTCGGCCTGCGGGCTTTTCCATACTGGGTGTTCGTCGACGGCAACGGCAACGTGGTGCGCCGCTTCTCGGGAGAGACAGATCCAGCCGCTCTGGCCTCGTGGCTGGTGGAGGCAGCCTCCGCCTAGGAGTTACAGGCCGATCCGCTCGGCGAGCACGGCACGCCATCTCGCCGGGTCACCGAACATCAGCTCGGAGCTCTTCGCCCGTTTGAAGTACAGATGAGCATCGTGTTCCCAGGTGAATCCGATGCCGCCGTGGACCTGGATGTTCTCCGCCGCCACCCAGAAGTAAGCCTCACTGCAGTACGACTTGGCGAGAGGAGCCACCACCAGCAGCTCCTGGGGGTCTTCGGCAGCCGCCCAAGCCGCGTAATACGCGGCCGACTTTGCGGACTCGACCTGCACCAGCATGTCTGCGCACTTGTGCTTGATCGCTTGGAACGACCCGATCGGCCTGCCGAACTGCACCCGCACCTTGGCGTAGTCGACGGCCATCTCGAGACATTTCTGCGCTCCGCCGACGTCTTCGGCGGCGAGGGCTACTGCAGCCAGGTCGTAGAGTCTCTCCAAGATCGTCCAGCCGCCCCCGGCCTCACCGAGTTGACCGTCTGCCGGCACCCGAACGTCGTCGTATTCGACCTCGGCCTGTTTGCGCGTCTGGTCCATGGTCTGCAGCTGGGTGGCGCTGAACCCTGCTGAGTCGGTGGGAACGAGGAACAGTGTCACACCTTCATCGGTACGGGCAGCGGTGACGACAAGGCCGGCGGTTGCCCCGTCGACGACGTACCTCTTCGTCCCGTTGAGCACCCAGTCGTCGCCGTCGCGTTTCGCCGACAGCTGGATGGACGCTTCCTCCCAGTCGCCGCCGGGTTCCACGGCGGCGACGGTGGCGATCAGCTCCCCGGCGGCGATGCCCGGCAGATAAGACTGCTTCTGCTCTTCGCTGCCGCCCAGCAGCAACGCGTTGGCTCCCAGCACGACCGAAGACAGAAACGGAGATGGAAACAGAGCCCGCCCCATCTCCTCGAGGAGAATCATCAGCTCCAGCTGGGTGAAGCCGGCACCGCCGTACTCCTCGGGGATGTGCATCGCCTGCCATCCCATCTCGGCTATCCCCGACCAAAGGTTCGGGTCGTAGCCGTCTTCGGTTTCCATCAGCTCCCGAACCCGCTCCGAGGGAGCCTTGTCCTCCAACCAGCGGCGGGCACTGTCCCGCAGCATTTCCTGCTCTTCGCTGAAAGCGAAGTTCATGGTCCGCTCCTCTGCGTCGTGGGGCGAGAATACCGCCTGGGACGGCCGCCCCGGCTGCGGTGCCACACGCGCGCCCGCCGGCCCCCGGATCGATCCCGGCGGCTACCGTCACCGCTCGGCTGGACTAGGAGTGCACGATGGAATTCGGCCTGATGGTGGAGCCCCAGTTGGGTGGCAGCTACGACGACCTGACCGGCCTGGCCCGCTGGGCCGAGGATCGCGGCCTCGCCGTGTTCGCCCGATCCGACCACTACACACTCCCCGGGCGGCACCCCGAGGCGGTCGACGCCTTGGCATCACTGGCCGGCATTGCCCGCGAAACCGAGCGCATCAACTTATGCGTCCTCGTGTCACCGATCACATTCCGCCACCCTGCAGTGCTCGCCAAGACGGCGGCGACTATCGACCAAATGTCGGCCGGACGGATGATGCTCGGTGTGGGCACCGGCTGGATGGAGGCGGAGCACGAGGTCTTCGGGTTGGACCTATGGCCGCTGCAGGAGCGCTTCGCCCGCCTCGAGGAGGCCCTGCAATACCTGCGTGCCGCCTTCTCCGACGGCGAGGCGGCCTTCCAAGGCCGCTACTACTCGCTGCAGGGAATCGACGTCCGGCCCAAGCCTGCCCACCTGCCCATCGTCGTCGGCGGCAGCGGCGCACGCAAGACCCCGACCCTGGCGGGGCGCTACGCCGACGAGTTCACCCGCTTCGTCGACACTCCCCGCGCCACCGCTGCCGCCATCGAGGTGATGAGGCGGGAGGCGAAAACGGCCGGCAGGGACCCCAACGGGATCATCGTCTCGGCGACGGGCCCGCTGCCGGTGTTTCCGACTCGGGACGGATACAACCGGGACCTGGACTCGGTCGCAGCGGACAGGGATTCGAATCCCGCGGACGTGGAGGAGCGGCGGATGCAGCGGGGAGTGCCGCGGGGAACCCCCGATGAGGCGCAGGCGACATTGGATGGCCTCGCCGCCGTCGGCGTGCAGCGCTACTACGTGCAGCATTTCGAACCGTTGTCCGCCATCGACACCGGCCGTCTCGACGAGGCGTTGACCCTCCTCGGCGCCTGAATTGGATGCATCGCAGGCAGAGGCGGCATCGCCAGGTGGGCCCGACTTTGGGGTTTCACCGATCCCACACCACCCTTAGCATGGGTCTATGGCCGTATCTCCACTGCTCGCCGTAGAGGATCTGCGCGCCTCGGCGGCAGACACCGCGATCCTCAAGGGAGTCGCGCTCACCGTGAATCGGGGTGAAGTCCATGCGTTGATGGGCCCCAACGGATCCGGCAAGTCGACGCTGGCCAACGTCCTGCTGGGCCATCCGGGCTACACGGTCACCGGCGGCAGCGTTCTCTTCAAAGGCGAAGACATCACCCAGTGGACACCCGACAGGCGGGGCAGGGCCGGCGTGTTCCTCGCCTTCCAATATCCTGAAGAGGTGCCCGGAGTGTCGGTGGTGAACTTCCTCCGTGCCGCTCTCACCAACCGCACAGGCACCGACTACACGGTGCTGGAACTGCGCCTCAAAGTGGCCGACGTCATGAAAGAACTGGGTATGGAAGCCACCTTCGCCGACCGCTACCTCAACGAAGGATTCTCCGGGGGGGAACGCAAACGCAACGAGGTGCTGCAGATGGCGGTGCTCCAACCTGAGCTGTGCGTTCTCGACGAAACCGACTCCGGTCTCGACATAGACGCGCTGCGCACCGTTGCTGAAGGTGTACAGCAGCTTGCCGACCCCGAACGGGGGTTTCTCATCATCACCCACTATCAGCGGATGCTCGACTACATCACGCCCGACGTGGTACACGTCTTCGTCGACGGCCGCATAGTGGCCACCGGTGATGCCTCCCTGGCGGAGCGCATCGAAGAGGAGGGATACGAGTCGTTCCGGGTGGTGAACGCGTGACCGACCTGTCGCATCTCCGTGCCGATTTCCCCATACTGAGCCACAAGATGCACGGCAAGCCGCTGGTGTATCTCGACTCTGCCGCCACCACCCAAAAACCGCGAGCGGTCCTCGAAGCAATGAACCGCTTCTACGAGACCTGCAACGCCAACGTGCACCGGGCGGCATACGACCTGGCCGCCGACGCCACCGCCGAATATGAAGGTGCCCGCGCCACGGTGGCGTCTTTCATCAATGCCGCCACACCCCGCGAAGTCGTCTTTACCCGCGGCACCACTACGGCAATGAACTTCATTGCCTGGGGATGGGGAATGTACAACCTCAAAGAGGGCGACAAGGTGGTGCTCACCGCCATGGAGCACCATGCCAACGTGGTGCCCTGGCAGCTGGTACGCCGCTTCACCGGCTGTGAGCTGATCTACCTGCCGCTCACCACCGACTATCTCATCGACATCGGTGGCCTGGACGCCGTCATCGACGACAGGGTGAAGATGATCAGCGTGTCTGGAATGTCCAACGTGTTGGGAACCATCGGCCCGCTGGCCGCCCTCACCGAAGCAGCCCGCAGCGTGGGAGCCCTCATGGCAGTCGACGCCGCCCAGCTGGTGCCCCACACCCCCGTCGACGTGCAGGCTTTGGGGGTCGACTTCCTCGCCTTCAGCGCCCACAAGATGCTGGGGCCCACCGGCATCGGGGCGCTGTGGGGCCGCCTCGATTTGTTGGAGGAGATGGAGCCGGCCGAAGGCGGAGGGGAGATGATCCGCCAGGTCCACCTGTTGGAGTCGACCTGGAACGACGTGCCGCACAAATTCGAGGCCGGGACCCCTCCCATCGCCGAAGCCGTCGGATTCGCCGCAGCCGTCGACTATCTGCAGTCCGTAGGAATGGACGTGGTTCGCAAGCACGAAGCCGAGCTGACCGCATATGCGCTGGCTCAGCTGGCCCCCATCCCCGACCTGACCATCTATGGACCGGCCGACCTCGACAGTCGGGGCGGGGCGGTCAGTTTCACGCTCGCCGACATCCATCCCCACGACATCCAGACGATCCTCGACGAGGAAGGTATCGCGGTGCGGGCGGGTCATCACTGTGCCCAACCGCTGATGCGGATCCTTCAAATACCGGCGACGGCGCGGGCCTCGTTCTATCTGTACAACATTCCCGAGGAGGTCGACGTCCTGGTGGAGGGATTGCACAAGGCGAGGAGGCTGTTCGGTGTCGACTGAGGACCTGTACCGGGAAGTCATCCTCGATCATTACCGCAACCCTCGGCGCCGCGGCAGCATCTCCGATGCCGACGCCCATGCAGACGGCCAGAACCCGCTGTGTGGGGACGAGCTGGCGATCGACCTCGCATTCGAGAACGGCAAGGTGGCAGACGTCGCCATCACCGGCCAGGGCTGTTCGATCAGCCAGGCGTCGGCGTCGATGATGGCGGAGGCCATCGTCGGCAAGACCCGCCAGGAGATCGACGCCCTGACCCACAGATTCAAAGCGATGATGTCGATCGAGGAGGGCGACCCGGGCATCGATCCGGAGCGGCCCGGAGCCTCCCTGGGTGATCTGGAAGCATTGCAGGGGGTGAAGAAGTTCCCGGTGCGCATCAAATGCGCCGATCTGGCCTGGACAACACTCACCGACGCTCTCGGGCAATGACACTGGCCGGCAAGGTCGTCGCGGTCACAGGGGCGGCACGCGGCCTAGGCCGCGCCTACTGCGAGGCGCTGGGTGCCACTGGAGCCCGGGTCGTTGCCATCGACCGCGACGACCCCACCGAGACGGCTGCGGCCTCGGGCGCCGGAGCTCTGGCCTTGCTCGCCGACGTTGTGGATGTGGAGTCGCTGCAGGCCGTCGCGGCCAGGGTCGACGAAACCTGTGGGCGCATCGACGGCCTGGTGAACAATGCCGGCATGTGGGCCGGCATCCACGGCGGCCGCTTCGACGCCATCGATCCCGATGAGTGGGACCGCTGCATGGAGGTCAACGTCAAGGGGGTGTGGAACGTCACCCGGGTGCTGGCCGGCCTGCTGCGGCGGTCGGCGGCGGCGAGCGTGGTGAACGTTGCCTCGACGGCGGCCACCTATGGCATGCCGTACGCATTGCACTATGCCGCTTCCAAGGCGGCGGTGATCGGCATGACCCGCAGCCTGGCCCGGGAGCTGGGAAGGGAGAACATCAGAGTCAACGCGATTGCCCCCACCGCGGTCGTCACCGATTCGGCGAAGCAGTTCTTTGCCGACAACTACCAGCGGGCGATGGAGGTCATCAAGAGGGACCAGGCGCTGCAGCGCAACCCCGAGCCCGCCGACCTGGTGGGCACGGTCCTCTACCTGCTGTCGGACGCTTCGGGATTCGTCACCGGCCAGACCATCCAGATCGACGGCGGCAACGTCCTCAAGTAGACGGCTTCTTCACGCCTGCTCGAGAAGCCCCTGTTCTGCAAGCCACGGCACTGCCCGGCTGATGCCTTCGTGGACGCCCACCGCCGGTTTCCACTCCAACAGATCGCGGGCCTTGTCGGTGGAGTAGCGAACGTAGCGGTTGACGAAGGCCAGATTCTGCGGCAGCTGGCGGGCGTAGGAGTACTTCTTGGCGAAAGGCACCGCCAGCCAGCTGGCCCCCAACACCAGCGGCATCGGGATTCCTACCCAGGAGTGGTTGCCGACCAGATCACCGTAGGCGTGCATGTATTCGCGATGGGTGGGTGGAGGGTCGATGGCACAGTTGAAGGCCTCACCTTCGGCAGCGGGATGCTGTGCCACGACGACAGCCAGGTCCGCTACGTCTTCGACGAAGACGACCGCCAACGCACCTTTCCCTCTGCCGACGAAGATGATCGGCTTGCGCCTTGCCCGCTGGAAGTAGGAACCTGTGAAGTACTCCGCCCCGGGACCGAAGATGCCCGCCGGGCGGATGATGGCGTGAGGCACCCCTGAAGCACGTACCGCCTCCTCGCCGCCGGCCTTGGTCATCGAGTAGGCCTGGCGCGACGGGTTGGGGCCCATGGCTTCGGTGATGTCGCCCTTACAACCGATACCGTATACGGCGATGCTGCTGATATGCACCGCCCGCGACACGCCGGCGGCTGCTGCGGATTCCATCACGACACCCGTGCCCGTCACGTTGACGCGCTGCTGTTCCTCCATCGACCCGCCGAGGAGGGCGGCCGTGTGCACAAGGATGTCGCAGCCGTCCACGGCCTGTTCCACCGCGTTGCGGTCGGTGATGTCACCCTGGATCGGCGTCACGCCGTCATCCAGCGCAGCCAGCCGCTCCGTAGAGCGGTCGAAGACGCGCACCGAGGCACCCGCCTCGGTGAACCTGTGCACGATCACGCTTCCGAGACAGCCTGCCCCGGTGATCAGCACCTGCTTGCCCGTGAGCCCAGTCGGCTCGCTCATCGTCACCTTCCCTTCACGTGCTTGCACACAGATCCTCATTAGAGACCGTCACCGCCGCCCCGGACCAGAGCACAACGTCCCATGTCACCGGGTTCCAGATCGGCGTACAGTCTGCCCACTCCCGCCCCGCGGTGCATGCTGGTGTCTCGCCGACGGGAAACCAAGCAGGATGAGGATGCAACGATGAACCGGGCGATGGACCTCGACTACGACGTCTCGGTTATCGGCAGCGGCTTCGGCGGCAGCGTTACCGCACTGCGGCTGAGCGAAAAAGGCTACCGGGTTGCCGTTTTCGAAACGGGAAAACGCTGGGACGCCGCCGATCTGCCGCGGACGAATTGGGACGCCCGGCGTTTCTTCTGGTTTCCCAGCCTCGGCATGCGGGGCATCCAGCGCCTCAGCCTGCTCAACGACGTACTCGTCCTGACCGGCTGTGGGGTGGGGGGAGGCTCACTGGTGTGGGCCAACGTCTGCTACGAACCGCAGCCCGCTGCTTTCGCTGCCTGGTCGGAGCCGATCGACTGGCCGCGGGAGCTGGCTCCCTTCTACGACCAGGCGAGGCGCATGCTGGGGGTGGAAGACAGCCCCCACGACACCAACTCCGACCTGGTGCTGCAGGCGGTGGCACGGCACATGGGTATCTCCGCAACCTACCGGCGGACACCGGTTGCAGTTCACTTTGGAGAAACCGGAGTCGAAGTGCCCGACCCCTATTTCGGCGGAGCCGGGCCGACCCGCACCGGGTGCATCGAATGCGGCGGTTGCATGGTCGGATGCCGTTTCAACGCCAAGAACAGCCTCGACCGCAACTACCTGTACCTGGCAGGACAAGTCGGCGCGGTGATCCATCCCCAACGTGAAGTCATCGACGTGGAGCCGCTCCCAGGCGCAGGCTATCGAGTGGTGACGCAGCGGCCCGGGGCCTGGCTGGAGAAGCAGAAACGTGCTCATACGGCGGCCCAGGTGGTGTTCAGCGCCGGAGCGTTGGGAACAGGGAAGCTGCTCCACATGCTGCGGAGGCGGGGCCGTCTGCCCCTGCTGTCGGAGCGCCTCGGCGACCGGCTGCGCACCAACTCGGAGGCGCTGGTAGGTGCAATGGCGGCCGGACACTCGGTCGACTATTCCCAGGGAGTTGCCATCACATCGTCGATCCACCCCGACGACCGCACCCACATCGAGGTGGTCCGCTATCCCCGAGGCAGCAACTCGATGGGACTGCTGAGCACGATCCTCGTGGAGCCGGGTCCCGGTCCTCGCTGGATACGCTTCCTCGCCGCTGCGGCCCGCCGCCCCGATCTGTTCCTCCGCTCGCTTTCGGTGCGCCGCTGGTCGGAGCGCACCGTCATCCTGTTGGTCATGCAGAGCCACGACAACAGCCTGCGGATGAGAGTCAAAGAGACCCGTCTCGGCCCTCGTGTGACCACCAAGCAGGACACTGCGCGGCCTAACCCGACCCACCTCGAAGTGGCTGCGGAGGCGGCCCGAACCGCAGCCGCCGTCATCGGCGGGTATCCAGGGTCGTCGATCAACGAGGCGGTGCTCGACGTTCCGATGACGGCGCATCTCATCGGAGGGGCCTGCGTCGGCTCCACGCCGCAACGAGGAGTGGTCGATCCCTACCAGCGGGTGTACGGCTACGACGGCCTGCACGTGGCCGACGCTTCGGTGATCGGCGCCAACCTGGGAGCCAACCCGTCGCTGACCATCACGGCGATGACCGAACGGGCGATGGCGATGTGGCCCAACCGGGGACATCCCGATCCCCGTCCCCCAATGGGTTCGTCATACGAGCCGGTGGCGCCGGTGGCGCCCCACCATCCGGCGGTTGCGCCGCATGCGCCGGCCGCTCTGCGCTGACGCCCCTTACCAGCGCAGCAGCAGCGACCCCCAGGTGAATCCGCTGCCGAATGCCACGCACGCAACCAACATCCCCTGCCGCAGCACACCCGCGCCCGCCGGCCCGTGCACACCGACTGGTCTCCACGCAGACCTGGTGGCGGCGCCAGCACAGTGACGCCCGGGCAGTGCGCGCCCATGGAGGCCCGGGAGTGGGTCGAACAATCTCGGACCAAGGATGCATCGGGAGGGTCTGGGCAAGCCGCGCTTGGCAGCCTATAAACGGATGTTGCGCGAAAAGGGG
>CAZIEQ010000043.1:0-9288 GCA_964538725.1 uncultured Acidimicrobiia bacterium
ACACCATCCATCGTGGCGGCGCCACCTTGATTGGTGGGTCCCCCCCGCCCGTGGACCCGGCGGGCGAAGAGGTCGACGATACGAGCCACTTTGGAGAGGCCGATGATGCGGCCCTTCGGCAAGTAGCCGACTGCGGCCCGCCCGAAGAAGGGAAGGAGGTGATGCTCGCACAGCGAATACATCTCGATGTCTTTGACGACGACCATCTCTTCCCACGCCTCGTCGAAGATGGCGTTGTTGACCACATCGTCGAGTGAGCGCGTGTAACCGCTGGTGAGGAAGTCCATGGCCTTGGCTACCCGCAGCGGAGTGTTCGCCAGTCCCTCACGGGAAGGGTTCTCCCCTACCTCGACGAGCATGTGCTCCACAAGAGCCTCGAAGTGGGGGGCATACACCTCCCCGGGCTCAGCCTCCAACTCGACTGCGTAGCGGCCCTCGGTCGTGTAGGAAGCGGTTCGCCCCCGGGGTGCAATGACCAGCGGTGCATCGGTAGACACCGCGGCGGCAGCCTGTGCCAGGGTCAGCTCCCGGCGCGGATCCCACCAGTCGGGAGCTACCTCTGCCATGGGAACAACCAGATGAACCTGGGTGAAGGCGTCCTCTTCGGGAATCTCCCGCGAGTCCAGGACGATCAACCGGCGGTCATAGAAACCGATATCGAGGTCGATGGTCCGTGACGCGTCCGGATCATCGGTACGCTCCCGACCCAATGCGGCCTCGATGCCTCTCAGGGCGGCCCGCAGCGCCTCGGGAGTCAGATCCGTTTCAACGATGGCGGCGGCGTTGTGGAAGGCGGGCTGGTCGTCACGACCCCCCGCCGGCGCGGTCACATATGTGCGGCTCACCGCCTTCAGGTCGATCTCCGGATGACGTTCCAGAGCCCGGATCGCCTCGGGGAGATTCTGATGGGGATCGATGTTGCTGCCTATGGCGATTATCGCTGGGACGTCAGCACCCATGGTCGGCCTCCTCACGGTGACGACGGATAGTCACTCCCACGGATCGGGCGTGACGCAAAGCTCCTGGTTTCTCAACAGTCAGCTCCACTTCTGTAATCCGTCGGTCGCTGGCAAAGCACACGGAGACCAGCTCGGCGGCGAGCCTTTCCACCAGTTGGGGTGATCCTTGTTCGATGTGGCTGATGAACGCTTTGGAGATCGTCCGGTAGTTGACCGTATCGTCGATGGCGTCCGACAGCGACGCCGGTTTGGTGTCGGCCCACATGGTTACGTTGACCAGCACCGGCTGGCGGGTCGTTCGCTCCGACGGGTTGACACCGACGATTCCGTCGATCAGCAGATCACGAATCACTATGCGGTCCAAGTCGCTCCTCCCAGTGTGGATGTCATGGGTGCACCACCTCTGCCGGTCTGCCTACACCAGGTGGGCGCCGCCGTCGACACGAATCGTCTCCCCTGTGATGAAATCGGCCTTGGCCAGAAAGACGACAGCCTCCTGAACCGGCTCCACACCGCCCACCCGACGCAGCGGAATGCTCCCAGCGAGATCTCGCAGATACTGCGAACCTTCGCCCGGCGGGGGAAGGATGGCCCCCAACGCAACCGCGTTCACCCGGATGCTGGGAGCCAGCACGACGGCAGCCGCCGCGGTGAGGGCATCGAGCCCACCCTTGGCGACCGTGTAGGCGACGTGGTCTGGGTAGGGGCGGGCGGACCGCCAGTCGGTGATGTTCACGACCGCCCCCTGAGTTTCACCGTCGAGACGACACGCCAACTCCCTGGCCAGGAAGAGGGGAGCGCTGAGAGACACTGCCAACGTGTTCTCCCAGATTGCCCGGTTCAGATCGGTGAGGCGGTCGGCAGGGAAAGCAGAGGCCGAATTGACCAGCAGCGTCGGCGGACCGAGTACGGCGGCTGCATCGAAAATGACCTCAGGGGCGACGGCGTCTGCCAGGTCGGCACCGACCGCGAGCGCGCCAACACCGGCGGCCTCGGCGGCGGCGACGACCTCCAACGCGGCGTCGGCCGAGCGGTTGTAATGAACCACGAGATTGCAGCCCTCGGCGGCGAGGGCGAGAGACACGGCGCGCCCCACACGGCGCCCTCCTCCGGTGATGACGGCCGTCCTGCCGCGAATATCCATCCTGCACCGACGGTAGCGGGCCGGAGCCCGGATCGGGCCGCCGATCCCGGGTGCTCATGCGTGCGATGCGCCGATGACCGAAAGCTGCGACGAAAAAGCTGATAGCTTGACGGCGTGTTTGGCAGCTCCGACCCCAAACCCGGGCGCTGGCTCCTACCGATAGTCATCGTCGCCATGGTGGGATTCACCTGGGTATTCGTGAACACCGTCGATCAGGGCTCCGTACCGGGAGCGACGACAACGGTCGCGTCCGGTCCTTCCGACGATGGTGGCGACGGCACCACGACAACGACGATGATCGGTGAGCCACCCCAGGGGGTGACGACCACCACCATCCCCGCCGAGGTGGCCGCCTATCTCACGGTGCTCGAGTCGCTGTCCAACCGTGCCGACGCCCTTCTAACCGAAGGCCGCGACATCAACCGCCAGTGGGACGAGCGCGAGATCAACTACGCCACCGCAGATCAGCGCATGGTGGCCCTCGAACAGGATTGTGGTGTGTTCGCTGCCGATTTCGACGCCGCCACACCGCAAGATCTCCCGTTTCTCCAGGCTGCACACATCGAAGCGACCATCGCCGCTCGTGCTATGGCGGAAGCGGCAACCAACATGCTGACCGGCCTGCGCGAGCCGGGCACCAGCGTGGGGAGGCTGGCGGCGCTCGACGAGTACCAGGCTGCAGCTGCCGAGCTGTCCGTGGCCGTCGAACGCATCAAGATCGAGGCTGCCGGTGGCGCACCGGCTGGTACATCCACCACCCTGCCCCAAGACACGTGAGCCTCAGTCCGTTACCCAGTTAACCTCGGTGGCCACCCCGAGGAGTGACTCCGTGCGCCGTTGGCTGACAGCTGCCGTCATGCTGGCCCTGATCCTCGGTGCCGTTCCCCGGCAGGTTGGTGCAGCCGAATCGCCGCTGTTCGCTCCTTTCAGCGAGCTGGGCCTCACAGAGTTCGATGTCGGCCGTATCGACCAGGTTTCTCACGAAGTCGAGGGGAACACGACCTTCTTCCGCCACGCCTCCGACGTCGAGCTGCAACCGACATTGTCTCCGGACGCCAATCCCGACGTAGTTCCCCTCCGTGTCGGTTCCGCGCAGCTCAACTGGAGCACTCATAGCCTGCCGGCCCTCCCCGAAGGCACCTTCTGGGTAGATGCCGGAGACGGCTTGCAGCTCGACCGGGATTATGTGGTGTTCTGGGCGCAGATGGCCGGACCGCTGGACGTCGCCGAGGACGGAGGAGATGTCGGGGCACAGCAGATGATGTACCAGCAGATCTCCTTCGTCCTCGAGTTTCCGGACATGGAAGGTTGGCAGCCCCACGCTGACTTCCCGTTCGACACGTGGCGCAACGGAGCTGTCAACGTGTCCCTCGATTATGGGCCGGATCCGTGGAGCCTCAACCTTTTCGAGGTGAACGACAACGGCGACCTGGAGCCGATGCTCTTCAACGGATTCGCTGCGGGTATCGACAACACGTGGATCGTCGCCATCGAAGCCGCCCCGGTGTTGGCCGAAGGTGCCTACCCGCGGGACGTCGGCTTTCGTTTTGCCAATCGCAAACACGACGGATCCTTCGGATTCTGCAACGACTGCCTCGCCATCCACGGCGCGACACCCGGCGGGCACGACGAAACCGGATTTACCGACTGGTACTCGATCATCGACATCGGCATCATCGAGGTCGGCACCACCCCACCGCCCACCACCACGACCACCACGACCACCGTTGTGGCCGCCCCAACGACGACCACAACCAAGGCTCCGCCGGAGACAACCACTACGGCGGTTGTCGCGACGACGACCACCGCTACCTCCACGACAGGCGGCGGAGGTGAGTTTCCCTGGGGATGGTTCCTCGGCACAGGTGGGTTGCTGGCAGGCCTCGGCTGGCTCATCTACCAACTGTCCGCGAAGAGGAACTGCCTGCCACTGCTCAAGGATTGGCAGACGAAGCAGAAACGCTGCGACACCTCCCTGGAGGAGTTGAACAAGGCACGCCAATGGCTCCGCGAGAAGAGGAACCGTCTCGGCGAACTGCAAGAAGAACTGAGCTCCCTGGAACGTGCCCGTCGATCTTCGATAGAGATGAGAGATGTGGAGTATCACCGCATTCCTGAAGGTCTGGTCACCACCGAGGGTCTGGAGTCGATCGTCAGTGCCAAACAGGACCAGATCGCCGGTGCCGGGAACGCGGTGGCGACCGGTGAGGAAATGGTGGAGCGTTGGGAAGAGATGGTCGAACAGCACTGCGGTGCAGCCGCGGCGGCCAAGCGGCTCTACGGCGACTGCATCGGCGCCGAGCCTCCACCATTAGAGAGTGAAGGCGGCGGGGACGGTGGCCACGACCAGACCCAACCCGGCGGGAAGGGGCCCGGCGTCGACAGCGGAGGAGATTCCCCCACAGTCGGCCGGGGTCGGGACACCGAGCCGCCGGGGAGATGCAGCGACCCGGAAGGCGGCGAGGGTGCCACCCGCCGTCAACCCGATGGCGACCCCCGGTAGCTTCGAGGTGCACGTAATGTCGGCGGGTGTTCGACATCACCATCGAACCAGAGATCGAAGGCTTCAACGAGTGGTACACAGGTGCCATCGCTGGCTTCGGGCTGGCCCCTGGAAGGTTCCTCGATTCTCGCAGCGCCATCGACGACGCACTGCGACCGCTGGACTCCGGCCTCGCCGTGAGCCATGAGAGCACGGTTGCCGTTCCCCGCCAGCGCATCACCGTGCAGTGTTACCAGTGGTACCGCTGCGACGGCAGCGCCTGGGTACCCACCCACAAGGAACCGGTCGGGGTGGGTCGTGAACAACTCGACCCGATCAGCGAGACTCACCGCGGGATGATGAACCGTCACACCGCCTTGCAGGTGATCGGCCGTGCGATGAACCGGCTGCGACAACTGATGAGCAACGACGACGCTCCGCGGTCCTTCTGTTCACAGTGAGCGGGCGCCGGCTTGGCTTGGGCTTCATCGGCTTGGGAGGGATTCTCATCGTGGTAGGCATCGTCGGATTCTTCGCCGCCCGTGGCAGTAACGACGAACACCTCACATCACCGACAACGGCGGCCACCATCCCACCAACCACAGCCACCATCCCACCAACGACCACTACTGCCCCAGCAACGACGACGACCGCAACGACCGCCAGCACGACGACCGCCAGCACGACGACCACCATTCCCACCGAGCCGGTAGAGGAGTTCGTCTCCCTCTATGCAGCCGCCACTGAAAGCCGAGACATCAGCTTTCTGGTGGCCCGCCTGCACCCCTTCGTACTCGAACGCCACACATTGGAGGACTGCCACATCTTCATATCAGACGTGGTGACTCTCATCCGGAACTACCGGCTGACAGGGCCGGTCGCAGGACCCGAGCAGCAGTCCTTCCAACTCGGCGGGCGGACCGTCCTTGTCGACGTCTACCCCGCCCCGGTCGCCTTCGAGCTTCAGGGATCAACCATCGAAAGAACGGCGGTGTTCGCCTACGTCGACAACGAGGTGCGCTGGTTCACCGACTGCGGCGCCGGCCTCTAGATGTCGTAGTACAGGTAGAACTCGTAGGGGTGGGGCCGCAGGCGGATCGCATCGACCTCACTCTCCCGCTTGTAGGCCAGCCAGGCGGCAATCAGGTCCTCGGTGAACACGTCACCCTCCAACAGGAAATCCTCGTCGGCTTCCAGAGCCGCCAAGGCCTCGGGAAGGCTTCCCGGTACCGAAGGAAGGTTGGCCATTTCTTCGGGTGGCAGGTCGTAGATGTCCTTGTCCACCGGCTCCGGCGGTTCTATCCGGTTGCGTATGCCGTCGAGTCCTGCCATGAGCATGGCACTGAACGCCAGGTACGGATTGCACGACGGATCGGGACAGCGAAACTCGGCCCGCTTCAGTGCGGGCCTCTGCGAATACACGGGTATGCGGACCGCTGCCGAGCGGTTTCGCTGGCTGTAGACGAGGTTGACCGGAGCTTCGTAACCGGGGACCAGACGCCGATACGAGTTCGTCGTTGGAGCGGCAAACGCCAGGATCGCCGGGGCGTGGCGAAGGAGCCCACCGACGTACCAGCGGCCCAGATCGGACAACCCGGCATAGCCGGTCTCGGCGTAGAACAGCGGCACGTCGTCCTTCCACAGGCTCTGATGGGTATGCATACCCGAGCCGTTGTCCTCGAAGATCGGCTTGGGCATGAACGTCACCGTCTTGCCGTACTGCCAAGCCGTGTTCTTCACCACGTATTTGAAGAGGGTGACGTTGTCTGCCTGGCGGAGAAGAGGCCCGTAGCGGATGTCGATCTCGGCCTGGCCGGCGGTCCCCACCTCGTGGTGATGCACCTCCACCTGTATCCCGAGGTCGCCCAGGATGCTGGTTATCTCCGAGCGCAGGTCCTGGAAGTGGTCGGTTGGAGGAACCGGGAAATACCCCTCCTTGTAACGCGGCTTGTACGCCAGGTTGCCGCCTTCCTCATCGGCGCCGGCGTTCCACGCTCCCTCGACGCTGTCCACCTCATAGAAAGCCGAGAACTGGTTCTGGTCGAAGCGCGCCGAATCGAAGATGTAGAACTCGGCTTCCGGTCCCCAGTAGGACACGTCGGCCAGACCGGTTCCGACCAGGAACGTTTCGGCCTTGCGGGCCACATGGCGGGGATCCTTCTCGTACGGCTGGCCGGTGACCGGGTCGTGGACGAAGCAGTAGAGGATCAAGGTCTTGCGGTCCATGAATGGGTCCCCTACGGCGGTCGCCGGGTCGGGAATGAGAATCATGTCCGATTCCTGGATGTCCTGGAAACCTCTGATTGACGAACCGTCGAAGCCGAAGCCGGAATCGAACGCCTCCTCGGTCAGCTCGGAGACCGGAACGGTGAAATGCTGGACCTGGCCGGGAAGGTCACAGAACCGCAGATCGACGAACTCGAATCCACCTTCGGTGGCCAGCGACACGACATCTGCTGCGTCAGCCATCACAGCTCACTTTCCTCGAATACGCCATTGTTCTAGTCGCAAACCGGTTTCGGTCCGGTTGCGAGAATGTGAATGCTGTGTTTCCAAGTGGGGTTGCGCCGGGCACCGGGCGTACGATTGGCCTATGGAAAAGCAAGTGGAGTACGTGTTGCGCACCGTCGAAGAACGCGGCATCCGGTTCGTGCGCCTGTGGTTCACCGACGTCTTGGGGTTTCTCAAGTCGTTCGCCGTGACCCCTGCCGAGCTGGAAACCGCCTTCGACGAGGGTATGCAGTTCGACGGATCCGCAATCGACGGCTTCTCTCGGGTGCAGGAAGCAGACATGCTCGCCCGCCCCGACCCGAAGACATTCCAGATCCTTCCATGGAGGCCGGAACATGCCGGAGTGGCGAGGATGTTCTGCGACATCGTGACGCCTGACGGACACCCTTTCGAAGGCGATCCCCGCTTCGTCCTCAAGAGGAACCTGGAACGGGCGGCCGAACTCGGCTACACCTTCTACGTCGGGCCTGAAGTCGAATACTTCTATTTTCGCGACGCCGGACCCGAACCGGAGGTCCTCGACCGTGGTGGCTATTTCGACTTGACCCCCCTCGACGTCGCGCAGGAGTACCGCCGTCACACCATCGTCGCCCTGGAGAAGCTGGGCATTCCGGTCGAGTTCTCCCATCACGAAGTCTCTCCCAGCCAACACGAGATGGACCTGCGTTACACCGACGGCCTCACCATGGCCGACAACATCATGACGACACGCCTCGCCATCAAAGAGGTGGCGATGGAGCACGGCATCTACGCCACATTCATGCCCAAGCCGCTGGGAGGTTTCGACGGCAACGGGCTGCACCTCCACCTGTCCCTGTTCGAAGGCGACACCAACGCGTTCTACGATCCCTCGACCGATCGGGGACTGTCCCCACTCGCCCAGGCCTTCATCGCGGGTCTGATTCGCCACGCCCCCGAGATGACGGCCATCACCAACCAGTGGGTCAACTCCTACAAGCGCCTCGTAGCCGGTTTCGACGCCCCCATCTACGTCACGTGGGCTCGCAACAACCAATCAGCTCTGGTTCGGGTGCCCAGCGTCAAGAAGGGGAAACCGACAGGGACCCGGATCGAGTACAGGGCGGCCGACCCCGCCTGTAACCCGTATCTCTCCTTGTCGACGCTTCTGGCCGCCGGCTTGGCAGGCATCGAGCAGGGGTACGAACTGCCTCCGGAGATTCCCGACAACATCTTCGGCCTCACCCGGGAGGAACGAGCAGCTGCCGGTATCGAACGCCTTCCCGCTTCCCTATGGGCAGCCCTGGAGTCGATGGAAGGTTCCGAGGTGGTGGCCCAGGCTCTCGGCGAGCATGTATTCGAATGGTTCCTGCGTAACAAACGCAAGGAGTGGGAACGCTACGAACGTCACGTTTCCCGCTACGAACTCGAGGAGTATCTGCCGATCTTGTGAACATGCGAGTTGCCGTCTATCCCGCCACCGCCCCTGCCTGGCTGCTTGAGGCGGTACGTGCATGCGGCTTCACGCCGGTACGGATCCACGACTCGGTCGAGGTCGCCGACGGCGGTCCATGGGCTGCGCTGGTGGCTACGGTCGACGACGGAGGTGTGGAACAAGTAGAGCGTCTCGCCCGGCGGGTGGGTGGGACTGAGGAAATACCGGTGCTGGCGGTCATTCCCCGGGCATTGCTGCCGCACATCACCCACGACGTGTACGACGATCTCCTAGTTCCGCCTTTCGACAATGCAGAGCTGGGCGTTCGGCTGAGCCGCATCGCCGGCGAGTCACAGCTTCCCCCCGAGCGCGTTTCCTTCAAGGATCTCGAACTGAACATGGCCACGTACCAAGCCGCTGTCGACGGGCGGCCCGTGGACCTCACCTACATGGAATATGAGCTGCTGCGGTTCTTTGCCACCCATGCCGGGCGGGTATGGACGAGGGAGCAGCTCCTGAACAAGGTGTGGGGTTATGACTACTTCGGAGGTTCGCGGACGGTTGATGTACACGTGAGGCGGTTGCGCGCCAAGCTGGGCGAAGAACGGGCATCGTGGATAGCCACCGTCAGATCCGTCGGCTACCGCTTCGGCTGAATCCTCAGCCGCCCAACCCCAACCGGACGACCGATACTGGCGTTGCTGAACGCCACCCCTCGCCGCTGAGCGACGCCAAAACGACGGGCGACCGATACTGGCGTTGCTGAACGCCACCCCTCGCCGCTGAGCGACGCCAAAAC
>CAZIEQ010000043.1:9388-13063 GCA_964538725.1 uncultured Acidimicrobiia bacterium
CGCCACCCCTCGCCGCTGAGCGACGCCAAAACGAGGGACGACAGGACGGCGTCAGTCGACTGCGGCCGCCGCCACCAGCGACGACACCTCCAAGCCGGCCGGCAGCGTGCCGTAGAGCCTCCCCCAATCGTCGCCGAGGCGGGTGGCGCAGAACGTATCTGCCAGCACCGCGGATCCGTACCGGACCACCAGCGACCCTTGCACTGCCAGCGCCATGGCCTCAACCAACCGACGTGCCGTCCACTCGGCATCCTCGGGCGACGTCAGCATGCTCTCGAGGCGGCCGATGCGGCCGTCGAGGTTGCGGTCGGCGCCCCGGGCCGCCCTCACTTCCTCCAACAACACATCCACAGCTGCCGGCTCCCGGTTCATGGCGCGCAGCACGTCGAGGGCGATCACGTTCCCCGACCCTTCCCAAATGGAGTTGAGCGGCGATTCGCGAAACAGCCGCGGCAACACCGACTCTTCGACATAGCCGGCGCCACCGAGGCATTCCATGGCTTCACGCACCACTCCGGTGCAGCTCTTGGTCACCCAATACTTCGCAACCGGAGTCAACAGACGTTTCAAAGCGGCCTCGGCCGGGTCGGCATGGGCCCGATCGAACGCACCGGTGACACGGGCCATTATCAGGGTGGCGGCCTCCGTGTCCACCTCCAGATCGGCAATGACATTGCGCATGAGGGGCTTGTCGGCCAGCAACCCTCCGAACGCGCTCCGGTAGGCGACATGGTGCGCGGCCTGATATACCGCTTGGCGCATCAAGGCGGCCGATCCGATGAGGCAGTCGAGACGGGTTTGGGAAACCATCTCCATGATGGTGGCGACCCCGCGGCCCTCCGCGCCCACCATCACAGCCCAGGCAGCTTCGAATTCGGCCTCCGCCGAAGCGTTCGACCGGTTGCCCAGCTTGTCCTTCAGCCGCTGCAGGTGAAACGCGTTGACCGTCCGGTCAGGCTTCCACCGCGGCAGCAGGAAACACGAGAGCCCCCCTGGGGAGTTCGCAAGGACGAGGAAAGCGTCGCACATGGGCGCCGATGTGAACCACTTGTGGCCGGTGATGCGGTACTCGGCACCGGGCCCGCCGCCGTTCATCGGCTCGGCCGTGGTCGTGTTGGCCCGCACGTCGGAGCCGCCCTGCTTCTCCGTCATGCCCATACCGAACAGGACCCCGCCCTTTTCGTTTGCAGGGGCGAACGCCGAGTCGTAGCGACGTGACAGCACGAGCGGCTCCCATGCGGCGGCCACCTCGGGCTGCCGGCGCAGCGACGGCAACACCGACGCTGTCATCGAGATCGGGCAGCTGTGCCCCTGCTCGGCCTGGCCGTCGAGGTACATCAGAGCTCCCCGGGCGACGTGGCTCCCTTCCCGGCCGGGTTCCTCGTAAGCCACGGAGTGAACCCCATGAGAAATCGACATCTCCATGAGAGAGTGCCACGCCGGGTGGAACTCGATCTGATCGATCCGGTTGCCGAAACGGTCGTGAGTCTGCAGCACGGGTTCATAGCGGTTGGCGAGGAAGCCCCATTCGGCGACTTCGGCCGACCCGACCTGGCTTCCCAGCTCCCGTAATTGCCTATCGGCCCAACCACCTCCTTCCCGCTTTACCGCATCGGCAAGCACCGGGTCGGCCGCATAGAGATCCACCTCCGGAAACGGGGGCGGCTGGTTGATGACCTCATGTGTGGGCACGGCAGCACCTCCACGCCCAAAGATACCAACCGAAACGGACCACGATCAGGGTCCCGGAGTCTTGATGGGATCTAGCCGAATTCGATTCCCTGTGCCAGCGGCAATTCACCGCTCCAGTTGATGGTCACCGTCTGGCGGCGCATGTAGGCCTTCCACGAGTCGGAGCCCGCTTCCCGCCCACCACCGGTCTCCTTCTCCCCGCCGAACGCGCCGCCGATCTCGGCGCCGGAGGTACCAATGTTGACGTTGGCGATACCACAGTCGGATCCGACATGGGAGAGGAATCGCTCCGACGATCGCAGGCTGTTGGTGAAGATGGCAGACGACAGCCCTTGGCGAACCCCATTGTTCACGCTGACGGCCTCGTCGAGGTCGTCGACTTCTATCACGTAGAGGATCGGAGCGAACGTCTCCTCCTGCACGATGGGAGCATCGGCAGGGATGTGGATGATCGTCGGCTCGACGAAGTGACCGGGACCGTCGTCGGCACCACCGCCATACAGCACCGTTCCCCCTTGTTCTCTTGCGATGCCGATTGCTGCGAGCATGTTGTCGACGGCCGATTGGTTCACGAGCGGTCCCATCAGCGTTGCCGGATCGAGCGGATCCCCTCTCCTCACCTGGTCGTATGCTTCGACCAGCCTCTTGCTGAAGTCACCCGCTACGGCGCGCTCCACGATGGCGCGGCGGATCGTGGTGCACCGCTGGCCCGAAGTGCCGACGGCGCCGAAGAGGATCGCCCGGGTGGCGAGTTCGAGGTCGGCGTCCTCCATGACGACCACCGCGTTGTTACCCCCCAACTCGAGTATGGATCTGCCAAGGCGCCGGGCGACGGCTGTACCCACCTTCTCCCCCATGCCACAAGAACCGGTGGCCGACACCAACGGCACCCGCCGATCATTGATGAGGTGCTCTCCCACGGTCGAACCCGAGCCGACAATGGTGTTGAATACTCCCTCGAACCCAGAGCCGTCCATGACTCGATGGCAGATGTTCTGCACGGCGATTGCGCACAGCGGCACCTGACTCGACGGCTTCCAGATCATCGCGTCGCCGCACACCGCGGCGATGAACGCATTCCATGACCACACGGCGACGGGGAAGTTGAATGCGGTGATGACACCAACCGGTCCCAGCGGATGCCACTGCTCCATCATGCGATGACGGGGCCGTTCCGAAGCGATGGTCAACCCGTACAGTTGGCGTGAGAGGCCGACTGCGAAATCGGCGATGTCGATCATTTCCTGCACTTCACCTTCGCCCTCGGCGAGTATCTTTCCCATCTCGAGCGACACCAGGGCACCCAGGGGCTGTTTGTACTCGCGCAGCGCGTTGCCGATCAGCCGGACGTACTCACCTCGTTTGGGAGCCGGCAGCGTGCGCCATGCGGCAAAAGCCTCTTCGGTGGATGCAACGACCCTTTCATAGTCGCCGGTGTCCCCGCGAACGACCGTGGCGATAGGCGAGCCGGTAGCCGGGTTCTCGCTGATCAGATCGTCACCGGAGGCGCGCTGCCACCCGGCGGCATAAACGCCAGGGTTGCGGTCGGTCAGGTCGAGACTGGAGAGAATCTGGTCCGGGTTCACTTCGCGGCGTCCTTGGTCGGCTGCGGCCAAAGGTAGTGGGTGTGTGGCCGACCGCCACCCCAGGCGCGTAAGGCTGCCTGCCGCTGGAGATCAGCGCCCGGCAACGACCTCGATCTCAACGAGAAAACCCGCAGGGAGGGAGACACCGCCGACGGTGGACCGGACAGGAGGCTCGACGGGGAAGTAGTCCGCGTAGACCTCGTTCACCGCTGCGAAGTCCGCGATGTCGGCAAGGAACACCGTCGTCTTGACGACGTCGTCGAAGCCGAGCCCGGAGTCGCCGAGAGCGAGGCGGATATTCTCCATCACCCGTCTCGCCTGATCAGCGGCGTCCCCGCCCACGGGTTGGTTGGTCGCCGGGTCGAGGGCGACGGTGCCGGCAAAGAAGACGAGACCG
>CAZIEQ010000044.1:0-12909 GCA_964538725.1 uncultured Acidimicrobiia bacterium
CTTGGCCGAAGCCAGGCCCGACATTGCCGGCGGCGCAGTCAACGGATTGAAGATCGTACTCATGGTAAGCACGGTGGCGGTAGTCGGGTGGGTCATCTGGGTCGCCAGTCAGCCGGGAGATGTAAAAACAAAGCTCGATCTCGACAACCGCGTCGGTGACAGCACCGCGACACCGGGCGCGAATCTGGCCGGGGACTTGGCCCGCGCCATGGGCAGCGAGACCGGCCGCACGCCGGGCCGCAAGAACAACCGCACCGCCAAGAACCAGGCCCCGCCGAAAAAACGGACCGCCACCCCCGCCTCCACGCGCACCCGTTCGTCATCCCGGCCGCGCTGCGCAACTTCGCTCTGCCCATCGTGCTGTGCAGCTGGGCTGTTCGTCTTCACAGCGAACACCTCCCCGCCAGAGAGCAGCTAGAGGGCTCCCGCCTGCAACAGGTCCTGCCGCTCCGGATGCGACAGTTCCATCAGGGAGGCTACCCGATAGGAGGCGGGTGACGGTTCGGATGGGATATCGACCGAAATGTTCCCCTCGCCTCCCCATTCGGCACGGGCCGCCAGATACCGCATCAGCCGTGCCACCGCGGCGTCCCGCAGGGCGCCGGCGTTGCCAGGCGGCACCTCCCGCAGGACCGTCAGATGGCCTTCGGGGTGCGAACTCGCTGCTGAGGTGAACTCGATTGCGACGCGCTCCCGCCCCCGAACTCCAACGATGGAGAGCCCAGCTTCGAGTTGCCGCCGGCCGAGGACAGTCACCAGCGTGCCGGTGGAGGCGTATTCGGACTGCCCGGCCGTGTCTTCCCGGCTGATCCAGGTGACATGGCATTCCTCCGGTCCGGAAACATCCGTCCACATCCGATGCTGTGACCGAAGATGGATTGCGAGTTGTTCTCCGGGCAGCACCACTCGGCGAAGAGGAAAGATGGGAGCGGCCATTGCGGTCACCTTACGACCGTTGTCCCGGCGTAACATCTTCTCCGGATGTTGAACAGGCCCGTGACCGGAGTCGACCAGCTCCGGCTGCACAGTCGGGCGAGATCGAATCTGCGTCCCGTTCTCATCGGACAGTCCGTTTCGCTGTTCGGCGACTACATCGCCTATTTCACACTGCCGTTCTTCATGGTGGAGCTGACCGGGCGCGCCTTCGACCTCGGCCTGGTGGCCGCCGCGGAGACGGTTCCCATGCTGGCGTTCGGCCTTGCGGCCGGAGTGATCCTCGACCGCGTTGTGCTGCGGCGGGCCCTGGTGACGGCCGACATGGTCAGGGGCGCCGTCTTTCTTGCACTGTCGGCAGCAATCGCAGCGGAAGGGGCACAGCCCTGGATGGTGTTCGCGGTGGCTTTCACTGTGGGCACGATGGCAGTCGTGTTCGACTCTGGGCTACAGGCGTTGCTGCCGTCGGTACTGACCGAGGACATGCTGCTGGGGGCGAATTCCAAGTTGCAGCTGGCACGCACCCTGGCGCTCACGTTCAGTCCCGCCGCCGCCGGGTTGATCATCGCCCGCTTCGGAGGGTTCCAGATGGCATTTCTCATTGATGGGCTCACCTTCTGGGCTTCGGCCGCATATCTGATGCGCCTGCGGGAGTTGGCTGTACCCGATGAATCAGCCGGCGCCACGTTTCTCGGTGAGCTGGCGGACGGCATCGTGCATCTATGGCGCGAGGTGCGTCTCCGCTGGGCGACCATCGGCGCCGGGGTGACCAACCTCGTATTCGCGCCCTTGGAGGCGACACTGTTTCTATACGCCCGCGACGAGTTGGGCCTCGGGGCGGAAGGTGCCGGTTGGTTTTTCGCCGTGCACGCCCTGTTGGGAGCTGCGGGGGTGGCTCTTGCCCCCCGGGTAGCTCGGCGGATGCCGCTCGGACAGATGTTCGTCGTCGGGATGGTCATGCTCGGGGGGGGTTATGTTGTCGTGTCGTATTCGCATGATTTCGTGGCTGTGATTCCCGCCGGTATCGGGCTCGCCGGAGTCACCTGGATCAACGTTGCGCTCACCACTCTTCGCCAGACCCTGACGCCGCGGCCGCTGCTTGGTCGTGTGGTGGCGGCGTCGCGCACCATCGGTTGGCTGGGTCTGCCGCTGGGGGCCGTCGTCGGTGGCTATCTGGGTGACGTGATCGGCCTGCGGACCCTCTTCCGTGCAGGATCGGGAGCACTCGTGGTCGGCGCAGCCGTCCTCATCCTCACGCCGCTGTGGCGCCGCACGCTGCTTGCGGAGGAGGCGTGACGGCACGTCGCATCGTAACCACCGCCCCTGGGACCCACAGCGCTGCTTTCGGCCTCACCGAATGGGGTCTGCTGGCCGCCGTGTCGCTCATGTGGGGAGCGTCGTTCGTCTTCATAGAGGAGGGCTTGGAGGCATTCCAGCCGGGGCTTGTGGCACTTGGCAGGCTGTTGTGCGGCGCCATCACCCTTTCTCTGTTCCCCGCTGCTCGACGCCCGGTGGACCGTGCCGAGCTGCCTGCGATTGCGGTCCTCGGTGTCACCTGGATGGCGGTTCCGCTGATTCTGTTTCCGGTGGCACAACAGTGGATCAACTCGTCGCTCGCAG
Organism: uncultured Acidimicrobiia bacterium; assembly: GCA_964538725.1. Classification (GTDB taxonomy): domain Bacteria; phylum Actinomycetota; class Acidimicrobiia; order Spongiisociales; family JAOTWH01; genus CAZIEQ01. The sequence continues at coordinate 2,554 of CAZIEQ010000044.1, forward strand.
GGATGCTCAACGGCGCCGTTCCCCTGTTCACCGCGGGGTTTGCCATCGTGTTCCTGGGAAGGCTGCCCGGGGGGCGTCTCGCCTGGGGTCTGTTCGTCGGTTTCGTCGGTGTGCTCGCGGTGGCACTGCCGGGGGGCGGTGAGGACGAGTCAACTGCGGTCGGCATCATCCTGGTGTTGGCGGCGACCGCTCTCTATGGCCTGTCCTCCAACCTCGCGGTGCCTCTGCAGCAGCGCAACGGTGCCCTTCCGATCCTGTTGAGGGCTCAGCTGGTTGCTCTTGTCGTCGTTGCCCCCTATGGGTTGGTGTCGGTGCCGGGCTCGTCATGGTCGTGGAGCAGCGCCGGCGCCATCATGGCGCTGGGTGCGCTGGGAACCGCGTTTGCCTTCGTGGCCATGGCCACGCTGCTGGGCCGAGTGGGTGCCACCCGGGCCAGCATCACCATCTACTTCATTCCACTCGTCGCCGTCGTGCTCGGTGTGGTGCTGCGCGATGAGACGGTGAGTCGGGTGTCGCTTGGGGGTGTCGTCCTCGTCCTCGCCGGAGCTGCGCTGGCGTCGCGCAGGGAGTAGCGCCCCGTTGTCATCGCCCTTCGAAGCTGGCAGGGCGTTTCTCAACGAAAGCCGTCACCGCTTCCCGCAGGTCCTCGGACTGGAGGAAGGCGGCGTTCCACAAAGCCACATAGTCGAGTGCTTCTTCCACGCTGCGGCCCTCGGCCGCGGCCAGCACTGCTTTGGTTCCCTGCACCGCGAGGGGTGAATTGGCGGCGATGGCGGCCGCCATGGTGGCCGCGGCAGCCTGGGTGGCTGCTGCGTCCTCGTATACGTGGTCTACCAGGCCCATGGATTGCGCCTCGGCGGCGGTGACGTCGCGACCTGTGAACGCCAACTCGGCCACCTTGCCCGGGCCGATGATCCGCGGCAGCCGCTGCAAGGTCCCAACGTCGGCGACCATCGCCAGCCTGGTCTCCCGAACTGAGAGAATGGTGTCGGCTGCAGCGAGGCGAATGTCGCATGCGGTTATGAGGTCGACACCGGCACCGATGCACCAACCGTGGATTGCGGCTATGACCGGCTTGGGGCAGCGGGCCACCGCGCTGATGGAACCCTGCCACTTCTTGATGAGCTCGTAGAGGCCTTTGCGGTTGCCAACGGCAGAGCCTCGGTCGATGCCATCTGGAGGGATTTCGGTCGCTATCGCCGGGCCGAAGGCTTTCAGATCGAGCCCAGTGGTGAAGGACGCTCCGTGGGCGGCAATCACCACTGCTCCGGCGTCGGCGTCCCGACGCACCTCATCCATCGCCACCGGCAGATCCGACCACATGTCAGGGCCGAATGCGTTGTGAGCTTCAGGGCGGCTCAACCAGATGGTGGCCACCGGTCCGGCGTGTTCGACTTGGAGAACCTTGGAATCCACGGGGGCAACGCTACCGGCCGTCGTGTTCATCTGCTGCACAGGCTGCACACAAGGCGACGAGGCCGAAATGCGCAGAAGCTCCGGTGAACCCGTGTGCCGCCAGCAGAGGTTGCAGGACGCGTTCCACCGAGTCCGAGGACAGGTGGGCGCTGCTGCCGCACCGGTCGCACACGAGGTGGTGTACATCGTCGACGCCGGCAACGTGATAAGAGCCGGGGCCGTGACCGAGGTGGACATGGGTGATGAGACCCTCTCTCTCGAGGAGATCCAGCGTGCGGTATACGGTGGAGGCATCGACGTTCGATCCCGCCGCAATGACACGGGAGTGCAGTTCGGCAGGCGTGATGTCGTGGGTGTCGTTGTCGGCGAGCACTTCGCATATCGCCCGGCGAGGGCGAGTCACCCGCACGCCGCGGGCGCTCAACGCGGCGATGAGCATCGATGCAGTGGTGGCCATCCGCGTCGATGCTACGTCCGTTTCAGCCAGACTCCGAGCCGCGGTCACGCCGCGCATCGGCGAGGAGCTGTCTCGCCATCCGCAACGCCTTGTCTGCGGTGACGATGCCGGCCGCAGACGCTTCCGGTGCCTCTGCTGCATCCTCCGCGGCAGTCACGGTGACGCTGTGCTCGCCACCCCCTTCGAGGCGTTCGGCTATCCCGACCACCAGGACCTCTTCGGCGTGCTCGGCACGTTCCTCGGCCATGGTGAGACGCCTTTGCAACGCAGCGGCACGCGTCTCCGCCTCCCGCAGGCGGGTGGTCAGTGTCTCGACTCCGGCGGCCATCTCAGCTACGAAGCCGTCGACTTGGCTCCGGTCGTAGCCGCGCCTGGCCACGTCGAAACTGACCCGCTCGATGGCGAACGGTGACAGCTCCACGGCGATCCTCCTCAGCCTGCCGCAGATCTGGGAGCCCGGCGCGCCGCCCAGCCGCTGGAGCATTCGCGACACAACCCTCGCCGGAGAGGCTTGGATGCGTCACACAGCCGGCACGTCGGTCCCATGAGTTGATCATCGGCATTCGGAGCGGGAAAGTTGACTCCGAATCCGTCCTCACCGACTCTCTATGAAGGAAGGGCGAATAGTCTCGTTTCGTCCACCCGGGGGCTCCAGGTGAGGGAGTACATCGACGGCTCTACTGCCATCGTGCGAGGAGCGCTCGACGCCGGGTGCGACTTCTTCGCCGGGTATCCGATCACGCCCGCCTCCCCGATCCTCATGATGATGATGCGCGAGCTCCCCAACTTGGGAGGAGTAGCCGTGCAGGGTGAGGACGAGATCGCTTCGATCGGCATGTGTATCGGTGCCGTGATGGGAGGGGCCCGGGCAATGACTGCCACCAGCGGGCCCGGCATCAGCCTGTATAGCGAGAACCTCGGCCTCGCCGTCATGGGAGAGGTGCCGCTGGTCGTTGTGGACGTGCAGCGTCTAGGACCCGCAACCGGTGGCGCCACAACCGCAGCGCAAGGAGACGTCCAATTCGTGCGGTGGGGCACCGCCGGCGGGTTTCCCATCATCGCCCTCGCTCCCGCCAGCGTTGTCGACTGTTACCGGCTCACGATGAAGGCCTTCGATCTGGCGGAACGGTTCCGCTGTCCGGTGTTTCTCCTCACCGACAAAGAGCTCAACTTGACGATGAACACGGTGGAGGTCGCCGACTTCGAGCCCACCCCTGTACGGTCACGAGACCAGGCATCTGCATCGGGAGCTCCCTACCGCTATCTGCCTGCCGGCGAGGTTCCACCACTGCGTCACTACGGGGACGGTGAGGTGGTGCGCTTCACAGGGTCCACCCACGACGAGGAGGCATTCATAACGAAGGATCCGGCCGCGGTGGGTGCCCTCAACCGCCACTTGGAAGCCAAGGTCGAGGACAACCGCGCCGAGATCGAGATGGTCGCCGCCGACCTGGCACCTGGTGCCCGCACGGTGGTGGTCAGCTACGGGGTCACAGCGGGCGCCATGCGGGCTGCACTGCGTGCCGCCCGTTCCCAGGGTGTAGAGATTTCGGGTGTGACGGTACACAGCCTGTGGCCGGTGCCGGAGACCGCATTGAAGGCCGCATTCGCCGATGCCGAGCGGATAGTGGTCGCCGAACTGAACCGGGGTCTGTATCGCCGCGAGGTGGAGCGGCTCGCCCCTGGACGGCAGGTTGTGGGGGTGCATCGGATGGACGGCGAGTTGATAACCCCCGAGGAGATCCTGGAGGCTTCGCTGTGACAGCTCTCGACGCCACCGTCACATTTCGTAACGACCGGGAGTATCCGTTCTGTCCCGGCTGTGGTCACGAATCGATCCTGGATGCAGTCAACTCCGCGTTGATGCTGCGCGGTGTGGCTCCATCACAGGTTGTGATCGTCTCCGACATCGGTTGTGCCGGGCTGTCTGACCAGTACTTCGCCACCAGCGCTTTCCATGGTCTCCACGGCCGCAGCATCACGTACGCTACCGGTATCAAGCTGGCCAGGCCGGACCTCGATGTACTGGTGCTGATGGGAGACGGTGGTGCCGGCATCGGAGGCACCCACCTGATCAATGCGGCCCGGCGCAACATCGGCGTCACAGTCGTCGTGTTCAACAACTTGAACTTCGGCATGACTGGCGGTCAGCATTCGGTGACCACCCCCCTACAGGCGATCACTTCGACCACACCGGCAGGGAATCTGGAACGGCCTCTTGACATCTGTGGCACGGTGGCCGTCAACGGCGCCGGCCACGTGTGGCGGGGCACGAGTTTCGACACCGACCTCGCCGAGATCATGGCCACCGCCATGGACTGCAACGGTTTCGCCCTGCTCGACGTGTGGGAGCTGTGCAGCGCTTACTTCGTTCGCAACAACCGATTTGGAAGGCGCAGCATCGACCGCACAATCGACGAGCTCGGTTTCGACACCGGGGTCATCGTGCACCGCGATCTGCCCGAGTATGCGGCGGCTCTTCGCGCGGCCGGCAGTCGATCGGATGATCGCGCCAGGTGGCATGCGAACGGCTTGGAGCCCAGGTTCCGCTCTCGGCTGTCGGCCCCGACGTCGCTGGTTGTGGCGGGCGCGGCGGGAGGGAGAGTTCGCTCGGCAGCGCGTCTCCTCGGACGGGCGGCCATCTCGGCCGGACTGTTTGCCGCCCAGCGCGACGACTATCCGGTGACGGTGAAGGCGGGGCACAGCATCTCCACAGTCGTTCTCAGCCCCGAGCCGATCGACCACACCGGCGTCGCCGGGCCCGACGTGCTGGTAGTCGTTGCAGTCGAAGGAGCCGCCAAGGCTGCTGCGATCCAGCAACAGATGGACGCCAAGGCTGCGGTGTATGCGCTTCCCCAGTTCGCTCCGGCGTTCCCACATGCGCGTCTCATAGACGCGGCACGCTCGCCGATCCGGTTGCGAGCTTCCGACGCCGCGCTGGCGGCCGTTTCCGCGGTGGCGGCCGACATGGACCTGGTGCCGGCAGCTGCATTGCTTTCGGCCGCTCGCGGCGAGGAGGGCCGCTACCGCGATCGCAACGTGGACATCATCACCGCAGGCGCCGGCCTGGTGTCGGTTTCCTGAACCAGCAGTCGGGCGGCCGGACACACATCGTTCTCCGGCGTGCAGGCCGCCGAACACCCACTCGCCGCTATGTCGGACCTGCGACAGTCACTTCCCGGGCGTGCCTGCGGTCCGGTTGGGGCTGATGAGCCAACCTGACGGGAAGGAACGTGGACAAGAATCCGGGCAGGAGGTCTTGGGGGGCGGTGATTGCGATCGCCGGAGTGTTTCTCCTCATCAACATACTGTTTCTGGGCAGCCCCTCTTCGACGGCAACCTCCACCGATGTCACCCTCGATGAGCTGAAGACCCTGGTGGCTGAAGATGGGATCGCCACTGCAGAGATTCGGGTCGACTCCGACGTCGTTGTCGGAACGCTGGTGGCGGAGCCGGGCGCAACCGAGGTCGTCGAGTTCGAAACCAAATACCCCGACGGGTTCGAAGGAGAAATCACCACTCTGCTGCTCGACTCGTCTGCTTCGACCACGGTGAAGAGCAGCAGCCAGGGTTTCGGAACCATCATTCTCGGTCTGCTGCCGCTGCTGCTCATGGTCGGTTTGGGGGTGTGGTTCTTCAGGAGGATCGGCAAGGCTCAAGGTGGGCTGATGGGCATCCGCCGCGCCCAGACGAGCCGGGTCACCCCCGATCAACCGCAGGTGACCTTCGCCGACGTTGCCGGGCTCGACGAAGCCGTCGTTGAGCTCGGTGAGATCAAGGATTTCCTGGAGTCTCCGGGCCGTTTCCGGTCGATGGGTGCCCGGGTTCCCAAGGGTGTACTGCTGGCAGGCCCTCCTGGTACTGGAAAGACGCTCCTGGCGCGGGCGGTGGCAGGTGAGGCGGGCGTACCTTTCTTCTCGATTTCGGGTTCGTACTTCGTGGAGATGTTCGTCGGAGTGGGTGCCAGCCGGGTGAGAGACCTGTTCAAACAGGCCCAGGCGGAGGCGCCGGCAATCATTTTCGTCGATGAGATCGACGCCGTCGGACGCCACCGGGGGATCGGCTTGGGTGGTGGCAACGACGAGCGGGAACAGACTCTCAACCAGCTACTGGTGGAAATGGACGGTTTCGACACCCAAACCGGAGTGGTGGTGATCGCCGCCACCAACCGGCCAGACGTTCTCGACCCTGCTCTGCTGCGGCCGGGTCGTTTCGACCGTCAGATAATCGCCGACCGGCCCGACCTGGCCGGCCGCATCTCCATCCTGTCGGTGCATGCCAAAGGCAAGCCGCTTGCTGCTGAAGTCGATTTGGAGGTGGTGGCGCGGCGCACTCCGGGCTTCACCGGCGCCGATCTGGCAAACGTCCTCAACGAGGCGACGCTGCTGGCCACCCGCCGTGATCAGAGCGAGGTGGGCAACAGGGAGCTGGAAGACGCCGTGGACAAGGTGATCGCAGGACCCGAGCGTCGTGGGGCAGTGCTCACCGAGGCCGAACAGCGCGTCATCGCCTATCACGAGGCCGGCCATGCGCTGGTGGGCTGGGGCTTGCCATGTGCAGATCCGATACACAAAGTGACGATCATTCCCCGCGGCAATGCCCTCGGCTACACCCAGGCCCTCCCCACGGAGGATCGCCACATAATCCATCGCAGCCAGCTATGGAATCAGATTGCCATGCTCGCCGGCGGTCGCGCCGCCGAGGAGCTCGTCTTCCAAGACCCAACTACCGGTGCTTCCAACGACCTCGAGAAAGCGACCGAGATAGCCCGCCAGATGGTTACACGCCACGGCATGAACGATCGACTGGGGTTCATGCGGCTCGGAGAAGGCGGCGACACCTTCCTCGGCCGCGAGGGAGGCCGCCCCCCCAGCTACTCCAACGAGACTGCGGCCAAGATCGACGATGAGGTGCATCGCGTGCTGGAGGGGGCCCAGATGGAGGCTGCGACGATTCTCCATGCCCACCGGGATGCTCTCGACGACATGGCAGAGGCTCTGCTGGAGCATGAGACCCTGGACGACACAGCGATTGGAGAGCTGTTCGCCGCGGTACCCAAGTGGCAGCGAGTCGGTGGCTCCAACGGCACCATTGAGCCTGGGCCCGACTGTGCACAGAAGTCGGCTGCGGGGCGGATAGCCGCCGCCTGACGAGGTTCCACCGGCATCGATACGCTGCGGTCGGCATATGTGAGGACCGGCTTGCGCAGAGAAGCCACCAGGCGGATCGTCCATTTCGGCACCAGACATCGCTGCCCGGTGTGTCAGGCACGTCTGCGCAGGTTCGTTCCCGGCGGGGTTGTGCATCGTCGCGCTGCCCGTTGTCCGGTGTGCGGCTCGCTGGAACGTCACCGCCTGGTGTGGAGCTTTTTCACACAGATGACCGACCTCTTCGACGGCAAGCCGAAACGGATGCTGCATCTGGCTCCCGAAACAGCCTTTGCCGAGCGTCTGCGCCGCGTACCGTCGCTGGAGTACATGACCGCCGACATCGCCGACGGGCGTGCCATGCTGCGTGTAGACGTCACCGACATCGAGCTGCCGGATGGCACCTTCGACATCATCTACGCCAGCCATGTCCTGGAGCACGTCGCCGACGATCGCCGCGCCATGGAAGAGCTGCACCGTGTGTTGCGCCCCGGCGGTTGGGCGGTGCTGCAGGTCCCCATTGTGGGAGACACCACCATCGAAGATCTTTCGGTGACCGATCCCGAAGAGCGCCACCGCCTGTTCGGCCAGCGCGACCATTTGCGCCGTTACGGAGCCGATTACACCGAGCGCCTCCAAGCCGCGGGATTCGGTGTCGATGTCGTGGCAGCCGCCGAGGTGGTGGGGCAGGGAAACTGTGCACGTCTGGGTGTGATCGAAACCAACGTGGTGTTCTATTGCACGAAGGAGCCACCAGGCGGAGAGGGACGTCTCGATCGGTAGCTGTTCGTCACTGTGACGTGGCGGCCCGGTCTCTGCCACCGGCGAAAACACCGAGCGCGCGGACTAGTCAGTATGTGCAGCTCGAAGTTGGTTCTCGGGTGGCGGACACCAGAATCCGATAGTACGCAACGTAGTCATATCCACCGCAGACAGTGGTTACGACCCCGGCCCGAAAGCAAAGACCCATGCAGACCCGCAGACGCCCCAGGAAAGGAAACACAACCGCAAGGCCGGCCCGGCTGCGTGCACTCATCGCCACTCTCACCGTTGTCGGGCTCACGGTCCTCTCCATTCCTGCAGCGCTCGCCGGTTCCTCCGAGTACGACCCGGCCACAGATCCGGGTTCGCTGCACAATGTGGCTCGGCGCATCCGTCTGGACGACAAGAAGGTCAAGCATTACACCGGGGAGGGGGTCCAAATCGCCCTGATCGACACCGGAGTGGTCGACGTCCCCGGCCTTCGTCACTCCAACGTGGTCGTCGGTCCCGACTTCTCGTTTGAGGACGCCAGCGAGGACCTGAGGGGTCGGGACACCAACGGGCACGGCACTCATCTGGCCGGAATCATGGTCGCTACCGACGAGGCATGGGCCGGCGGTGACAACAAGCGGAAACCGGAACGGGTGCTGGGCGTCGCCCCCGACGCCGGGCTTGTCAGCATCAAAGTAGCTGCAGCCGATGGAGGCGTCGACGTCAGCCAGGTCATTGCCGCCATCAACTGGGTCGTCGATCACCACGACACCGACGGCTACGACATCCGGGTCATCAACCTGGCGTTCGGCACCGACGGCATCCAGGACTACCAGGTCGACCCGTTGGCCTACGCCGTGGAACGGGCCTGGCATGCCGGCATTGTGGTGGTTGTCGCCGCCGGCAACGACGGTCAGGACGCCGGTCGACTGCGCAACCCGGCCCGCGACCCATACGTGATCGCTGTCGGCGCCGCTGAGACGTACAAGAAGAACACCCTCACCCTGGCAAGCTTCACAAACGGAGGCAGCGAGCAGCGCCGCGTCGACATCATCGCCCCGGGTCGTTCCATCGTCAGCTTGCGCAACCCCGGATCATTCTCCGACGACTACAACCAGGCTGGTCGTGTTGGGGACGCTCTGGTGCGGGCAAGCGGAAGCTCCCAAGCCACCGCCGTGGTCTCCGCAGCGGTCGCAGTCCTCCTCCAGCAACGCCCCGAGCTGACCCCCGACCAGGTCAAGAAGATCCTCATCGACAGCGCCACCAAGGAGTCCAAGGAGGAGAAGAAGGAAGACTCCGGGGCGCCCGGGGCCCTCGACATCAAACAGGCGATCAAGACCAAGACTCCGCACTACCAACAGACCTGGCCCCGGGCCACCGGCACCGGATCCCTCGAAGCTGCGCGCGGCTCGACACGGGTCGAGCTGGATGGAGTCGTCCTCGAAGGTGAAATCGACATCTTCGGGAACTCGTGGACCGGGAGCAGTTGGACGGGGAACTCGTGGACGGGGAACTCGTGGACCGGGAGCAGTTGGCTATGAGCACACCGACAACTGACCGTTCACACCCGACGATCTGGATCCTGGTGGCCTCGATGGCAACGGCCGGACTTACCGTCCACATGTTCTCGCTGACAGATCTTGGAGCCTTCGACACGCCGGTCACGATCCCCTGGTGGATACTCGGGACCGGCTTCGCCACCGCCGAAGTGCTCGTCATTCAGATCCGGGGACGCAAGGATTCTCATGCGATCTCCTTGACCGAGGTACCTCTGCTCATCGGCCTTGCCCTGGCTTCTCCATTCGCCCTCATCATGGGACGACTCGCAGGGTCTGCGGCGGTGTGTGGCCTCCACCGCCGCCAGCGATCTTTCAAGCTCGCTTTCAACGTAGCGCTGGCTTATCTGGAAACCGTGGCTGCAATCATCGTCTACCACATTGCCCTGGGCACCCAGTCACCACATTCAGCACGAGGCTACGCAGCCGCCATCGCCGCAGCCACAATTGCCCACATCGTCGGTGCAACTCTGGTATCCCTGGCAATCTCGCTGCATGACCCCGGCCGAAGCCGCGCAGCCATCACACGAACCCTCGCCATCAGCACCCTCATCAGCGGCTCCGCAGCCCTCCTCGGCATAGTGGGCCTGCTCGCCGTCTGGCATGACCCCCGCCTATCACTTGCTGTTGTCATCGGCGGCCTCCTTCTCCACGGGTTGACTACGACCCGCTTCGGCCGGATCGTGTCACTCCAAAACTCCCGTGCACCGGCAGGCGTAGCCACCTAGGCACTCCCACGTCGCGGACACGGTCTGTGAGCTTGAAGGTTCAGCCGTATGGCTACAGGGCCGACACCTCCGAGTCGATAAAGGCAATGACAGCTGAGTTCGCCGGCGTTGCGTCGGCGAAGTGCAGTTGTTTGCCACCGGGTAGCCGTCCAGCACCGTCACGTCGGCGGTCTGGTCTGACCGGGGTCATTGCCAGTCGGAAGCTCGGTCGCGACCACCAGAGGCGCACGATGCCGACAGCAGAGCACGCGGGAGGTCACCTAGTCCAGAACGCGCGCCGGCAGGCGGCGTGTCTCGGT
>CAZIEQ010000045.1:0-12891 GCA_964538725.1 uncultured Acidimicrobiia bacterium
GCGAGGACGCGAGGGCGCGCTCCGCTGCGGCGTGCGCGCGCTCGATTCCTTCGGCGGAGTGCGCCGGCGCGGTGGCGGCACTTCGCCGGCCCCATTCCCTCAGCATTTGTCACCCACCGCCGCCGAATCCTATTTGACGTGCCCGCGCCGTTACTACTTGGAACGCCGTGTGGCCGGGCCTCTCGACTCGGTGTATCTGCGCTTCGGTTCTGCTGTCCACGGCATTCTGCACACGGCCGAGGAAGAGGCTCAACGCAGGGGTGATGCCCATGCCACAGTCTCCGAGGCTGTCGCCCTGGTATCCGACCATGTGACCGACGACGAGTTCGGCGGCCCTGCGGTGGGACCGTGGTGGCGGCGGCGAGCCGAAGCCCTGCTGGTCCACCTGTATTCGAAGTGGCCGGCTGACAGCCGGTCGATCGTGGCACTGGAACATGAGGTCACGGTCGATCTGGGGGGCGTCACCTGGCGGGGACGAATCGATCGAATCGAGCGACTCGGCGACGGCAGCATCCGTATCGTCGACTACAAGACTTCGAAGAAGGCCATGCGTAAGGTCGACGCGGCAGCTTCGGTGCAACTCGGGTTCTATCTGCAGGCAGCCTCGGGCGACTCTTCCATCGAAGGGCCGGCCTGGTCCGCCGAGTTGTGGTATCCGGCGTCCGACACCAAGAGCCTGACCCGCCGCCCGTATGACCCGGGGAACAAGGATCTCGTGGCCGACATGCTGCGCCGGGCGGCCGACGGCATCAGGGCGGCCGCCTGGCCCGAAGCCGCCACATCCCACTGTGAACGGTGTTCGTTTCGCAGCTCCTGCCCGGCGTGGCCCGAGGGACGGGAGGCATTCGTAGCGTGATCTCGCCGTCACCCGAACAGCAGGCCGTCATCGACCACCCTGTGGGGCCGCTGCGCATCGCCGCCGGCGCCGGTACCGGCAAGACCACGACCATCGCCCTGCGCCTCGGCGCGGCCGTCGGTTCGGGAGTGCCGCCCGAAGCCGCTCTCGGCATGACCTTCACCAATAAGGCGGCAGAGGAGCTGGCACACCATCTGCGACAGATCCTCCCCGATGAGAGTGCCGCCGGGCGCGAAGTGCAGGTCACCACTTACCACGGTTTCGCCCATGCGCTGCTCCAGGAGTTCGGAGCCCTCGTCGGGGTGGAGCGAGACGCGAAGATCATCACCGCCGGCTTCACCCGCCAGTTGCTGACAGCCGCGCTGGAGCGGACGGCCACCCAGCATCTCGACCTCACCGCGTTTGCCCACAGGGTGGCCGAGGCGGCCCGCCTCGGTACGTCGCTGGCAAACCGCCTCGCACGTCCCGAAGGCCTCATGGCCATCGGTGGAGACGACGTGGCAGATCTGCGTGCCGACCTGGCGCGGGTGCTGGTGGCTTACGGGGAGGACAAGCGCCGCCTCGGTGTCGTCGACTACGGCGATTTGTTGATGTACGCACACCGTTTGGTAACCGAGCACGCCGACATTGCCCGCCGCATCGGATCCCGGTATCAGGTGGTGCTCCTGGACGAATACCAGGACACCAACCCGGCACAACGGGAACTGCTCCGTGCGCTCTTCGCACCGGGTGCGCCGGTCACCGCGGTGGGTGACCCCGACCAAACGATCTACGAATGGCGGGGAGCCTCCGCGGAGAACTTCTCCCGATTCCCACAGCATTTCCCGACGGCCGATGGCAGGCCTGCGGTGACGCTCCCGCTGACTTTGAACCGACGGTCGGGACGCCGCATCCTCGACGTCGCCAATTCCATCCTCGACGAGCTGCATGGCCCCGATGCCCTCCACCTCAACGCGACGGCCGATGCCGCCGCCGGCACGGTGGCTCTCGGCTGGTTCCACAGCGCAGTGTCGGAAGCTCAGGCCATAGCCGCCGAAGCCCGGCGGCTTCACGATGACGAAGACGTGCCGTGGGGCGCCATGGCCGTGCTGCTGCGGATGAACCGCCAGGTTGCCATCGTCCGCGACGCGCTGGAAATAGAGGAGATTCCTCTTCAGGTGGCGGCGGTCGGGGGCCTGCTCGGGGTTCCCGAGGTGGCTGATCTCTATGCCTGGTTGCGGCTGCTGGGCCGTCCCCACGACGACAGTGCCCTCATCCGGATCGCTGTCGGGAGCAGGACAAGACTAGGCCTCGACGATCTGCACCCTTTGGGCTACTGGGTGCGTCGGCACGAAGACAGCACCCTCATCGACGCCCTCGAACAACTCGACGAGGTCGAAGGCATTGGAGTGGAAGCACGACGCCGTCTCGAGGAGCTACACACCTCGTTCCGGCAGCTGATGCAGACGGCGCAGGCCGTCACCCTCGTCGAGCTGTGCCGCACAATCCTCGACCACACTGGCGCTTGGCTCGACGCAGAGTCACTTCCCCCTGCCTCCCATCTGACATCGCAGCTGAACCTGCACCGGTTCCTCGACCTGGCGGAGAGGTGGAGCCCGCTGGAAGGTCGTCCTTCTCTGCGAGCGTTCCTCGACTATCTCGAGGTGCTGGCGGAAGAAGACGACGCCGCCGAACTCGACACCGCGGTGCCTTCGGCTGAGGAGGCAGTGACTCTTGTCACGGTGCACCGGGCCAAGGGGTTGGAGTGGCCCGTCGTGTTCTTGCCCGGCCTTGCCTCCGGCATCTTCCCGACAACATCCCGCCGCTTCCCGGATCCGCTGCTTCATCCCGACGTCGCACCCGACGACGTCGCCGGCCTCGCTGAGACACGCCTCCTGCCCGTCGACGCTGCCGACCGGCGTGTCGAGTTGCGGCGGCGCCATCGCCATCAGGAATTGCGCACCGCATATGTCGGCATCACGAGGGCGAAGGAGCGGCTGTACGGATCCGGCGCCTTCTGGTACAGCCTCGGCAAGGCGCGCAGCCCCAGCATCATCTTCGCACTCGTGGAGGCGGCCGGAGCGGACTGGTGGCATCGAGAGCCGGATGCCGGCGACCCGCCCGAAAGGCTCGGATTCGACGTTGCGCAACGCGGCCCCGACCCTGATTTCTCCACCGGGTGGCCGGAGGTGCTATCCGCTGCCGAAATGGATCCGCGTGCGCCCGCACAGATGGCAGCTGCTCTCGGTGTCGGCGAATCCTTCGAGGTGGCCAGCCGACAGCTCACCTTGATGTTGGAGGGTCTTCCCCAGCCGTCGCCGGCAGCAGCAGATGAGGGAACGACGGTGTCGGCGTCAGCGCTGGTTGCTTTTGCCCGTTGTCCGCGTGCCTACGCCTATGGGTACGTCGCCCGGCTCCCTACCCGCCCCTCATATGCACGGCATCGCGGGACCGAGCTGCATCGCCGCATCGAGCTTCACCATCTCGGCCGCATGACGCTGCTCGACTCGCATCCGGAGCCAGGCGAGATTGCCCCGGCGCCGGGGGCGTACAACACGTTCCTGGGATCCCGGTTTGCCCGCGAGCGGCCTGTCCATGTCGAGCGTTCTTTCCGCTTCACAATCGGCGGGACGGTCATCAGAGGCAGGATCGACGCCGTGTTCTCCCACAGCGACGGCTCGTGGGAGGTCGTTGACTACAAGAGCGGTCCGCCGCGTGACGATCCCTGGCTCAACGTTCAGTTGCAGTCATACGCGGTGGCCGTCATGGAGTTGGGATTGGTGCCGCGCGACGCCGAGCTTCGAGTCACCTTCGCCCACATCGGCAACCCCATTTCCGAGCGCACCGAAACGGCCGATCCGAAGTGGCTGGAAGAGGCCCGCCTCCGGCTGGTCGCCCTGGTATCGGCGATCTCGGCCGAAGAATTCGACGCCGACCCCGGAGAGAAGTGCCGTGCCTGTGACTTTCGCCATGTATGTGAGGCAGGCATGCAGCATGTCGGCGCCGATATCGCTCCTGGGCCCCGTGATGTCACACCCGGGGCAGTGTCGTCGCGTTGACGGCCACGATCACGGTCGACAGGCTCGTCGACACGGCTCCCATGGCCGGCGCCGGCGCTACACCGGCGACGCCTGGCGGTAGCGCCTTGCATGCCAGCGGTTACCGCAGTCTTGATCCATGGGTTTCCTCCGAAACCATACACCTTCCAGTTGACTGTAAAGTCAGGTAGCATGTCCATATGAGAATCGGTGAATTGGCTGCGCAGGCCGGCGTCTCCACGAAGGCGATCCGCTATTACGAGGACATCGGGGTGCTTCCCCCGCCGCGACGGGCACCCAACGGCTACCGGGAATACGACCCGCGGGCCCGGCAGCAGCTCGGGTTCATCAAGGATTCCCAGGCCGCCGGGCTCACCCTCGATGAGATCCGCCATGTTCTGGATCTCAAGGGCAGAGGCGTGTCCACCTGTGAGCATGTGAGAGCGATGCTGGACCGCCGCCTCGACGAAGTTGAAGAGCGCATCGCAATGCTCGAAGCCACCAGGGCCGAGTTGGAACGGCTCAGCAGCAGAGCCCGGAAGCTCGACCCGGCGGACTGCACGGACCCTGTTCGCTGCCAGACGATCGACACTTCGGTGGATTGAAACGGCGGCCGTGCCTAGGCGACGCGGCCGCCGGCGATTTCGAGAACAACGGTCACCGGACCGTGGTTGATGAGTTCCACTTCCATCAGCGTCCCGAAGATTCCTCGCTCCACGTGCACTCCGACGGCCTCGATTCCTGCCGCCACCTGCTCAACGAGCGGCTGCGCCGCATCGGGCTCGGCGGCCGCCTCGAGTGACGGACGCCTTCCTTTTCGAACGTCGGCGAGCAGTGTGAATTGGCTGACGACCAGAACCCCGCCGCCGACATCGGCGACCGAGAGATTCATGCGCCCCGCCGCGTCGGGAAACACCCGCAGCGAGACGATCTTGCGGGCCATGGCATCGGCGTCGGCGGATGTGTCGCCGTGGCCTACTCCTATGAGAGCCACCAAGCCCGTTTCGATCGCACCCACGACTCGGCCTCCCACCGACACCGACGAGCGGGAGACCCGCTGTAGAACGCAGCGCACAGAAGAAGTATGCAACAAGCGCAGACTTCTTGCGGAGTGTTCACCGATCCCGAACATGCTCAGCCGACTGTGTGCGCAGCGCAAGAAGGAGGAAACCATGCGCAGACGTCTCTTGACCGTCATTGCCGCAGTCACGGTGCTGCTCACCGTCGCAGGTGTTGCCGTCGCCGCCGCCCCCGACGGGCGAGGCGACGTGGCCCTGCACGGCAAAGGTGGTTTGTGGGCCAAGGGAAGGGGCACTGCAGTCCTCGATGGTGGCGGCGTGGTCCGGATGAAGATCTCCGGCGACGTCGTCATCACCGACCACACGGGTGACGCCACCATCCGCATCAGCGACGGACCCGACTCAGCGACCGAATCCACCCGGATCGTGTTGACTGATTTCACCGGGGCGATCTCGGTTCGTGGCAGTGGCTTCACCGTTGAAGCCACCGGAGACATGAAGCTCCACGCCAAGGGCAGAGGAACCGCATTCCTTTCAGGCCGCGGCGTGTACTTCACTCGGCACGGGCATGGACGGTGGACACCCGACGGAGTCGAAGTGGCCATTACCGAGTAGCGCTCACCGGGCAGCAGCCGGGTGGCGAGGATGGGTGACGGTGAGTCCTCTCCCCGCCACCCGCAGGTGCAGCCGCATCTCAGCCGACGGCGATGCCGATCGCCTCCCAGAACAGGGTCACGACGATGCCTGCGATCAGCACACCGACACCGATCAGCACGAAGGCCCTTCTTCGCCGCACACCGAACACGTAGGCGGCGAGAGATCCACTCCAGGCCCCGGTGATGGGCAGGGGTATGGCCACGAATGAGATCAACGCCAGGTCTCGAAAGCGCCGGAAGCGGGCAGAGTGACGGCGCTCCGTAGCTGTGGACAGCCTTGCAATGACCCTGTCGAGCCATGGCCAGTGGCGCTCCGCCCAGCCGGCCACCGGGGGCAGCATCCACAGGATCAGCGGCACCGGCAGCAGGTTTCCCAGCACCGACCATCCGAACGCCTCGGCTGCTCCCATGTCGAGCAACCCGCGGGCCAGGGGTATCGCACCCCGCAGTTCCAGAATCGGCACCATCGCCACCACTATCACTGCGAGCGGGTCTGGGAGGCTCTGAGCCCAGTCGATGACTGCGTCACCCACGCCATCTCCTCAGCTGCAGACTGCTGCGAGGTCGCCGAGTGCCGCCACGAAGTCGGGGCGAAGCCTGCTGCCCGGCACGACACAGAGGAAACCGTCGACACCTTGATCCCGGTATTCGCCGACTTTCTCCGCCGCCTGGTCGACTGTGCCGGCGAGGCCCACGGCGGCTACGTCGCCCAGCCAGGCCAGATGGGTGCGCCCGGCATCGAGGGCGGCTCGTGCTTCGGCATCGTCGCGCCCCACCGCCACCGGGATCTGGACGGTGGTCCGCACCGATCTGCCGGCCGCCGCGGACTCCACTGGACGTCGCGCATTGGCCACGCCGGGGAGAAGGCCGGCGGGGCAGTTCCAGGCGTCGGCCCGCGCCCCGGCAAGGCGCCGCATCAGCAATCCACCGCTGCCGATCGTGAGCGGCGGCCGAGGCTGTTGGACGGGCCGCGGAGAACACAACGCGCCGTCGAGATGGACGTAGTCACCGTCGTAGTGCACCGTCTCGCCGGTGAACAACAGGTCGAGAGCGTCGATGGTCTCTTCAAAAGCGCCACGGCGCGCCGCCGCTGACGGGAAGTCGTAGCCGAAAGCACGGTATTCCTCTTCGAACCACCCGGCGCCGAGGCCGAGTTCCAACCGGCCGCCGGATATGTGATCCACAGTCACGGCCATCTTTGCCAACAGACCGACGTTGCGAAACGATACGCAGCCGACGAGATGGCCCAGGCGGACGCGACGGGTCGTGGCCGCAACGGCAGCCAGCGCCGTCCATGCTTCAAACGCGGGACGGCTGGGATCGGTCGGTGTGAGGAGATGGTCGGCCAACCAGATGCTGTCCAGGCCGGCGGCTTCGGCGGCGATGGCGTCTGCAGCCACCCGATCCCAGCGGCCACCGAACTGGGGAGTGACGACAAGGCCGAATTCCACCGCTGCTCCTTCCTGGCAGGCCGGGTCGAGGCTAACGAAGCTCTCCGTTGCCGACCGGACTCCGTGCCGGAACGAGCACACGAAACAGAATCGGTGACAGGATGGCAGTCACCGCCACAAGCAATACCGCCCCTGCTTCGAGGCCGGGAGTCAACAGACCCAGGTCGAGACCAGTCTCCGCCAAGGCGATGATCACGCTCAGCTGTCCGGCCAGCAGGACGCCGGCCCCCAACGCCTCCCGCAACCGGAACCGCCGCAGGACGAGGAGCAGGGATGGGACGACCTTGATGGCGACCGCGACTGCGATGAGAGCCAGCGCCTGGCGGAACACGTCGCCGGTACCCAGTTCTGAGAGAGGGAACGTGAGACCGACGTTGATGAAGAACACAGGAACGAAAAACCCGTAGGCAAAAGCGGCCAGCCTCTCTTCGAGAGGACCGGTTTCCCTGAAGACGAAGGCGAACATCACCCCGGCGAGGAATGCGCCCAGGATCGGCTCGATGCCCAGCGACAGTGAGATCCCGACGAAGACGAGCAGCAGGGCGAGACTTGCCCGAATCCCCATCTCGTCGGGATCGTCGTAGGAGAAGAAGCGCTCGAACTTCTCCGGGTACCACCACGCCGCCCTGCGGATAGCGACGAGCATCACCCAGAAGACGGCGAACAGCCCGGGAACGGCGAGCACACCGAACCCGAACCCGTCTTCAACGATGATGAGCAGCACGACGATGGAGACGGTGGCGAGGAACTCGGCGATGACGGCGGTGATGATGATGATCTGGCCCAGCGCGGTGTTGCTGCGTCCACTTCCCCGCAGCGCCGGTAGCACGATCCCCACTGAAGCCGCCGACACCAGCAGCGTGAGAAAGATCCTCTGGTTGGTCCCAGACACATCGAGGAAGCCGGTGGCCACCCAGCCGGCGCCAACAACGACGCCGAACACCGCCAGCCCGGTAATGACCTGCGCAAGGCCATGGCGTTCCAGCTTCTCGAAATCGACTTCGAATCCGGCAAGGAACATGAGGAGCAGCAATCCGAGAAACGCCAGCAATGCGATGGCAGGCTGCTCTGCAGGTCCGCTTCCTATCCATGACAACGCTTCCGGACCGATGATGACCCCGAACACGATCTCGAGCACGACCGCAGGAATGCGCAGCCGCCCGGCCACCAAAGGAAGGGTGAAGGCACCGGCACCGATGAGTATCAACGCCTCGGCGTCGAAGAGCGTTTCGCTCATGCCGACGGAGGAACGAGCAGGACCGAGGTGCGGAGCCGCCGCACCAGGTGGCCGACGACTCCGGGGGTGAGGAAAGTCGGGTCATAGCCGGGGAGGCCGAGCACAGTGAGGTCCGCCTCGGCGGCGAACTCTTCGATCACGCGGACCGGGTTACCTCGCCGGACATGCCTGCGCACCCGCACATTCTGCACTGCGGCTTCCTCGCGCAGACGGGCAACAGCCTGCGTGGCTTCCTGCTTGCGGTCCCCGGCAACGAACACCGGGGGGACCACGGCAACGCCGACAAGGATCGCCTTGGTCTGTGCCGCCAGGTCGATGGCGGCGGTGGCTGCTGCCCACCCCGGGCCGGTGTCACGAGCCGGCACGACGATGCGCCGATAGGGATGGGTTCCACGGGAGAACAATGTGGGAACTCTGAGGCGGCGTATCGCTCGCAACATCTTGGCGATCCTCCGCCGCCCCACCAACTCCCCGCCCGTAGGCACAGGAAAGACGAGGACGCCAACACTTTCGCTGCCCGGCAGGTGCAGCAGTGCCCTGGACGGCGGCTCTGCCACAGGTCGGGTGCTCACATCGACACCTTGCGCGAGCTTGTCGACCTCTGCGAGCAGAACCTGTTGATCTTGCGACTGTTCGTCGCCTGCGAGAGCGGAGTAGACGACAATCACTCCGGCGGCGCGACTCGCCCTGGCCACGGTGACCGCCTCCCGTACCGGGCCCTCCAAATCGGCGCGGCCGGCGAGCGCTACGGCGACCTTCTTACCGAAATCGAGGGGAAACCTGGCCTCTCCGGACGTGAAGGTACGCACGATCATGGCGTAGTCACTCGACGCCCCCACCACCGTCACCCGGTCATCGGTTTCGACCGTGGTGTCGCCGTGAGGGGCAACGAAGACACCGGCGCGCAGGATCGCCGCCACCACCCAATTGCCAAGCGGCAGTTCACGCAGCTTCCTTCCCCGTACCGGCGAGTCGGCGGAGATCCGGAATTCGATTGCTTCGGCCTTGCCGTCGGCGAACTCTGCGCTGGCCACACGCCGCGGGTCCAGCTCGGCTTCGATCTTGCGTGCTGCCAAACGATCACCCGAATACGTATTCACACCGAGCTGGCGATAGGCGTCGAGTCCCTCCGAGTCTGCGGCTGCAGCCTGCACCCGCAACACCCCGGCTTCAACAGCGAGACGGCAGGCCTCCAGATTCACCGCGTCGTCCGAAGTGGCCGCGACGAAAGCGTCGGCCGTGCCGAGCCCGGCACGGCGCAGCACGACTGCGCTGGATGCGTCACCGGGAATCGGGTCGATAGGGCGCACCTTTGCGGCCATCAGCAACCGATCGGGATCCGGGTCGATGACTGTGGCCTCCCACACGTCACCGAGCCGACGCAGCAGATCCCTGGAGGTGCCACCGGCTCCGGCGATGATGATTCGCATTGCCGGTCATTATGGCCCCCCGGCGGCAGCACCACCTTGCAGGCCGCCTACACCGAGAAGCGGATGTGGACGACGTCCCCAGAGGCGATCGGGTAGTCGCGGCCTTCGACATGCACCTTGCCGCCGCCCACAGCTTGCTTCCACCCTCCGGAGGCGATCACGTCGTCGATCGACGCCACTTCGGCACGGATGAACCCACGCTCCATGTCACTGTGAACCTTTCCCGCTGCCAGGCGGATCGACGAGCCGTCTGCCACCGTCCACGCCCGAGCCTCTTTGGGCCCCACGGTGTAAAAGGTGACCAGCCCGAGGGCCTGATGCACTGCTGCGACAACGCGGGCTGGGGCACCGTCACCGAGCCCAAACTCTGCGAGGAATTGCCCGCGGTCGTCCTCGGCAAGCTCCGCGGCTTCGGCCTCGAGCCGCGCCGACAACACAACGACGGCATCGGAGTCGACCGTCGCCGCGGCCACCGCCTCCTCGAGAGATCCCGGGTCGGCTTCGTCCTCGTCGGCGTTGATCACCCACACGACGGGTTTCAGCGTCAGCGGGGCGAGATCGCGAAAGATGTTGCGGGCTTCCTCCGGCCAGCTGCGGCTCCGCAATGGAATGCCTTCCGCAACGACGGCAGCACCCTCCTCCAACACCGCCACTTCACGCCGCATGTCGGGCTGCGCCGCAGCCTCTTTGCCTGCCCGCCGGGCGCGCCTGGCAAGAACCTCCGCATCGGAGAGGGCCAGCTCCAAGCCGAGGTCTTCGGCCTGCGCTAAGGGATCTACGCCTGATTCGCCCGCCGGCACCGACGGCGTGTCGAACGCCCGCAGCACGACGCATAGGGCATCCATCTGACGCAGGTGCCCCAGGTACTCCGCGCCCAGCCCTGCCGATCCAGGGCGTCCCATCGCCGGGAGGTCGAGCAGCTCGACGGAAGGGTAGGCGGTGCGGATGCTGCCTTCGAGGGCGGCGACGGCATCCAGGCGTGAATCGGGAACCCTGGCGATCCCCAGGTTCGGCGAGGTGGTCGCATAGGGGAACGCCCCCACCGCAGCGTTCTTGCCGGTGAGTGCGTTGAAGAGCGAGGTCTTACCGGCGTTGGGGAAGCCGACGATCCCGATTCGATCCATAGACCGCCCGGATGGTACAGCCGCTCAGCCGACCGCCCCCGAGTCGACCCAGGTAGCTACCGCAGCGGCGTCGACCTCCCAGCTCTGTAGTAACACGGCGGCGTCGGGTCGGCGCAGACCGGTGGGAGGGGACAGTCCGGTGCGACTGAAACGAGGGGCGGGGCGGGGTTGAACCACACCGTCGACCTCGACGAAGGAACGCCGCGCCTGATTGTGCGGATGCGCGGCAGCTTCTCCCAGGCCGAGAACCGGAGCGAAGCAAGCGTCACTGCCTTCGAGTAGCTCCACCCATTCGTCCCTGGTGCGGCCCTTGAAGATCGCAGAGAGCCGGTGCCGCATCTTCGGCCAGGTACGGCGGTCCAGCTGGCATGCGAACTCCGGGTCTCCTTCGAGGCCCAGCCGGGCGACGAGCTCGGCAAAGAACTGCGGCTCGAGCGAGCCAACAGACACGTAGCGTCCGTCCGCAGTCTCGTACACGTCGTAGAACGGTGCGCCGGTGTCCAGCAGATTGCTTCCCCGCCGATCCGTCCAGAATCCGCCGGCACGCAGACCATGAAAACGGGCCATGAGGATCGAAGCCCCATCGACCATGGCAGCGTCGACCACTTGACCCTCACCGGATGATTCCCGCTCGACCAGGGCCGCCACTATTCCCAATGCGAGCAGCATTCCTCCGCCGCCGTAGTCGCCGATGAGATTGAGTGGCGGCACCGGCGGTCCGCCTGCACGTCCTATGGGCTCCAGAGCACCTGCAAGAGAGATGTAATTGATGTCATGGCCCGCAGCGTTGGCCAGTGGGCCGTCTTGGCCCCACCCGGTCATGCGCCCATAGACGAGGGCAGGGTTTCGCGCCATGCACTCGTCGGGACCGATGCCGAGACGTTCGGCGACTCCGGGTCTATACCCTTCGATGAACACATCGGCGGCGGCAGCGAGAGCCAACACGACACCGGGACCGTCGGGGTGCTTCAGATCCACCGTAACCGCGGCGCGACTTCGTTGAGTGGGGTCAGCCCCCGGTAGATTGGCCGCGGAAGTCGCCGCTTGCGGAGGCCTCGCAACCCGCAACACTTCGGCACCGAGGTCGCCCAGCAGCATGGCGCAGAATGGGCCCGGCCCGATGCCTTCCATCTCGACGACGCGTATCCGCTCCAGCGGTCCCATCACAGACGACTCTACGGGTCACGTGCGCCGCACGACCGTATCTCCGGTGACGGGATCCTTGTCGAGCTCGATCACATCGCCGATGCGATCCTTGACTTCCGGGCGATGGCTCACCACTACAACCAGGCGACGCTCATCACCGTCGACCAGCGACTCGATTCCATCCATGGCCAGATCGAGATGTTCCGCGTCGAGGGTGCCGAAACCCTCATCGAGGAGAAAGGCGTCGCGAGCGGCACCCTCCCGTGACACCATGTCGGCCAGCGCCAGCGCAAGAGCAAGGGCAGCGAGGAACGTCTCCCCACCCGACAAGCTGTCGGGGCTGCGGCTGGAGTGCGGCGCGGTGGCGTCTACAACGGTGAGATCCCGGTCGCCTTGGAAGCGGTAGCGGCCCGATGACAGCCTGTCGAAGTGGGTGGCGGCGACTTCGATGAGAGCCGTCCGGTCTGCCTCCAGTAGGAACGCGACAAACTTGCTGTCCACCATGTCGGCAACGAGGGTTTCGAAGCGACCATGCTCCTCGGTGAGACGGAGACGCTCGGCGGTGAGATCCTCACCGGCAGCGGCCCGGGTTTCCAACTCGGCGATCCTCCGCTGCAGATCGTCGACGCGTTGCTCCAGCCTGGCCATCGCCCGCCCGTAGGTCTCGCTGATACCGTGTTCATGAAGCAGGACCTTCAGCTCGTTTTCTGCCGCTGCGGCCTGCTGCCGGGCATTCTGCAACGCCGCGTCAGCTTCCCTCTTTCGGCGGTCCCATCCCTCGTGGAGTACCGATACCGTGTCGAGCAGCGATGGAGTGGGGGAGGTGAGGTCGACCTCGACTCCGATCTGCGCGCCGACTGCCGCTGCTTGCGCCGCCGTTTCGGCAAGCCGACTGTCGAGCGAGCGCCGTGCCCTGGTGCTCTCTTCAGACGCCTGCTGTGGCGCCCTAGCCCCG
>CAZIEQ010000046.1:0-12873 GCA_964538725.1 uncultured Acidimicrobiia bacterium
CGAGCCCGCGCCTCGTGAGCCGCGATCGTCGTGGAGTCGCGGGCAGTGGCGATTGTCACTGTTGACACGGCGACGGTGGTCGGCAGCCCCTGCGGCTCGCTGCTGTCGCCGCCGACGAAGAGGAAGACGATCGCGGTGAGGACTGCACCGACGATGAGAGCTCCCCCGGCAAGCCACCCGGGGCGTCCTTCCAGCTGCAACCACAGTTCCCTCACCAGACGGGAAGCCTAGGAGGACGTTCCCGACACCGATCCGGGAGAGGGGATGTCTAACCTCGGCGGCCCTACCCCGGGATCATGCGCACAAAGCTTCTCACCCTCGCAGTGGGGGTCAGCGCCCTGGCCGCATCTGGCTTGACAGTCGCCGCGCTGTGGACAATGGCCGCCGGTGCCGATACTCCCGCACCGTGGACCGCCGTAGGGGTACTCGCCGCTCTCGCTGTTACCGCTCTCGCCGTCGCCGTGGCCGGCTTGGCAGCTCTGCAGCTGCGCGCCGTGCGGGCAGAGGAGGCGATGCTGCGCCGCAACAAAGCACAGCTGGACAAGCTGTCGGCGGCCGAGCGTGCCCGCTTCGAGAAGCTGCGGGCCGCCATCCGCCGTCTCGGCGACAATACGAGACGAACGGTGGAGCGAGAGGTCGACGGTCGTGCCCGGGAGGTCGCGACCGCCATGCAGGAGCTGGCAACCCAGCTGTCGGGTGTCAGTGAGGCGCTGGCCACAGCGCTCATGGAAGAGGTACTGCACACCCAACAACACGTGGCGAAGGCGGTAGCCGCCATTCAGGGGTCTGGCGAGGACCGGAGCACAGACCCGGGCGACACGGCGGCCGATGCCTGACCGGAGGTGACCGTGACCGACCCTGCGGGTCGCCGGCGAATTGGCACCGCCGGGGGACCTCTCCCGGTACGGACCCAGGCGGAGAAGATGATCGCCGCCGTGATGCGGCGCGCAGCAGCAGAGACACCGCCGTGGGACCGGCTGCGGCGACGACGGGTGTTGCCTGCCGATCCGCAGCCGGATCTGCTCAGATCGCCCGCTGCGGCGGCCGATCCCGGCATCCGCGGCGGCACGGATCCGCTGCTGGCCGGCATCGACGCCGTCTTCGTCCTCAACTTACGCCAGGACATCGCCAAATGGTCGGTGACAGCCGAAGCTCTGAGCCGGCATGAGCTGGCGTTCGAGCGGTTCCCGGCCGTCGACGGGAACCGCGAGGAGCTCGCCGCCGAGTGGCGTGCCTACGTCGCCCAGGGCTTGCAGACGGAGGAGGAACACAGGCTGGGACGGAGGCTCATCGAATCTCCCGGCGCCTGGGGATATCTGAAGACGATGGAGGCCCTCCTAGAGACGGCGAAGGCGCGTGAGCTGCAGCGGTTCGTCGTGTTCGACGACGACGTGTTGCTGCATCACCGGTTCGGGGGGCTGGTTGCTGCAGCTTGGAAGGAGCTGCCCCCCGATTGGATGCTCGTCTATCTCGGCTGTACGCAGACCGACTGGACGGTGGCGGAGAGCTACTCCGATCATCTCTACCGCCCCGCGGGGATGGCCAACGGCAGCTTCGCATACGCCCTCGACGCTGCCGTCTTCGACATGGCTTTGGAGGAGGTCCGCCGTCTCGCAGCCCCGTTCGACGTCGGGGCGCTGCAGGCGATCGACCGCGCCCACCCGAGCCGCACCTTTGCCGTCCGCCCCCAGGCTGCAGCAGCCGACGTCACCGCCAGCTCCATCAGGCGGCCCCGCGATCTGACAGACGCAGCCTCCCGGGCTGGGTGGGATCCGGCGGACTACGAACGCCGCGGCTTTGCCCTGGCGTCGTCGTCGGGAGGCAAGACCCTGGATACCGAAGGTCTGGTGAGTGTGATCCTGATCGTCGATGGCGGAGACGACGCGACTCCCACCTTGACGTCGCTGCGGATGCAGACTCACGGCAAATTGGAAATCCTCGTCATGGGAAACGGCCTCACCGACGAAGCGCTTGGAACTCTGGGGCGGATGCGACTCGAAGATTCCCGCATTCGGCTGTTCTCGACAGGCCAGGTCCAGCCACCGCAGACGGCGATAAACGCCGCCCTGGCGCGGGCAAGAGGTGAGTTCATCGCGTTCACAAGCCCGCGCCGTGTGTCGCTGTCCCATCACCTGGAGGCGTGTCTCCAGGTACTCATCTCAAAACCTTCCTGCTACGCCGTCAGAGCTGTGGCGGCGCCCGTAGACACTTTGCCGCCACCCGGCATCCATGTGGCCGCGACCCAGCTCGACTGGGCTCGTTCCCATCGAGCCGGGATGCCCCGCCCGTCCATTCAGGCCGGCATCATCAGGCGCCAGGTTCTCGAGACATGCGGCGGTCTTCTCGCTTCAACCGATGCCGCGATCGACGAATGGGTGCGACGTGCCGGACTCGCCCGTCGCAGAGAAGCCTCTTCCCCACTATGCGGGCCCGACATATCGTCCATCGTTGCGGTCGAGACGAATCCTGACCTGGACAGTGGTAACTCGGTCGACTGGAACAAGTACCACAGTGAGATAGCCGAGCGTCTCCGTCCCGTATATCGAAGCCTCGACATGCCGGTGGTGGTGGTAGAGAGCGATCCATGATCGGCGTCTCTACAGATCCCCGTCCCCTTCCGGCCGAGACGGATCATCTCGATCGCGCACTCCGATCGAGCCGAAACCAGTCGGATGAAGTGGCTTCTCACGGATCGGTGACCGGCTCCACCGTGTTTGGTCGAAGCGTGACGTTCAGCTACCGGTGCCACAAGGACTTCATAAGGCGCCGCCGCCACTCGGGCGGCTCGTACCGGAATTCGACCAGCAGGTCGGCCAACTGTCGCTCGACATAGACGAGGTCATCGGCGCTGAACCGCTCATGCCAAGTGATCTGACCCACCCGCTGATGCTCCGTCGCCGGAGTGCTGAAAGGTGTACGCCGGCAGGCCTGCTCGGCCAGCATCTCGTCGACCTCCGCCGAAGGACCCAGACCGAGGAACTGGAGGACCCTGTGTAGGACCGATGGACCGTCGCTCACCAGGTCCTCATAACGTACCTCGAGGTATCGCCCCGGACCGACGCGGCAACCGAAGCTCCGGGCGTGGCTCACATGGCGGGCCCAAATGTCGACCGCGTACTCCAACGTGCCGTCGCCCCAACCCTTGTCGCGGAACGAAGCTGCCGCCGCACGGCCGTCCCGGATGATGTGGATGTACTGGCTCGCCGGGAAAAGCGACTGAATAGTGTCGAGACACTCGGGTTCCTGGAGCCCATCTGCGTAGTGCGGATACTTGTCCCCCCACCGCTGGCCCGGCTCGGCCCCCAGCTCCCGGTAGAAAGCAGCGATGACGCGAGGCAACTCCGCCCGCATGACAGACAGCATCTGCTCTGCGCCGGTGTGGAGCACCGAATCATTACGTCCCACACGGTTGAGGATCCGGCTGGCGAAAACCATGACCCGAGTCTCAACGGTGAGGAACACGTCGCGGTGCCGATTGAGGACCTCTACCAGATAGGTGGTTCCCGACCGGGGAGCGCCCACCACCCAGAACGGGTCGGCCATTCTGGTGCTCATCACGACGACTTGGTGAACATCCGCTTGACGGCCCTGGGCACGGAAAGCACGACTCTTCCCACCTTCCAGGTTTCGCTGCGGAAGACCTCTTGCAGCTGCGTCTCAAGAGAGGCGATTCGCTCCCCTGCCTCAACGAGGTCCTCTTGGCGAGCCTGCAGCTCCTGTCGCATCGTGTCGAGATCCTCACCGAGCCGGCGGGTGAACGACTCACAACCGTCGCTGTCATGTCGTACGGGGACCATCGCGTCTGCTGAATTCGCGGCCGCCGGCGACTGCTGTGAAGAAAAGCCGTTTGAAGCCATTGCTCTCGATGGGACGGTGACTGCCAAACGCTAGTCGCCGACAGATGGGCCATTTCGGACATGTCCTCCACGATCGCTATGCGGCGCTGGTCATCTGTGGACACATACCCGCGGCGGGAGACGGAACGCCGCCGTCGGGAGCCTCACTACTCTCCGCCGACGTGGAGCAACGGGCGACAGACGACGGTTTTCTCTCCAGCGGTACGACATACCTACCTCACGGCTTCTCGTCCGAGGCCGTGGGCGACTTCGGGGAAGGCGCCCCTGCGAAGCTTCTTGAAGAGACGGGATCTCTCGCCGAGGACAGCTACGAACGCGTAGGTGTCGACCGGGCTTTGGCGGTCGCCGCCGATCTCGCCCTGCTCGACATCCGCCGCGGCGCCACGATTCTCGATGTCGGCTGCAGCGTTGGGACCATC
Source organism: uncultured Acidimicrobiia bacterium (assembly GCA_964538725.1). Classification (GTDB taxonomy): domain Bacteria; phylum Actinomycetota; class Acidimicrobiia; order Spongiisociales; family JAOTWH01; genus CAZIEQ01. Next base: position 4,277 of record CAZIEQ010000046.1, read on the forward strand.
AGCCTGCTGCTGGCCAGCATCGGCTATCACGTCACTGGTGTCGACAGCGACGTGGTCGCCGACGTGCAGTCGTGGCACGATCGCAGCAAGCTTCAAGGGATCCGGAAGGCTGTCATCTCAGACCGCTGCCACCTCATGCGCGCCGATATCCGCCAATACCTGGCCTCAACCGACGAGCGCTTCGACGTCACCCTTCTGTTCAGTGTCGTACACCACTGGATCGAAGGCTACGGCTATAGCGGAGAACAGCAGTTCACCCGCGCCGAAGTCGATACGACACTGCGGGGGCTCTGTGCCAGGACTAGATCCCACATCTATCTGGAAACCCCGATCTCAGACGAGGAGGCCTCGATGCGCCCCGACCCTGAGGGGGAGTTCATTTTTCCGGCGTGGTTTCTCAACTCCCACCTCGCCGACAGGGTTGAGCTCATCGCCAGCACGGTCGCTACCAATGCCCACCCGCGTCGTCTCTACAGGCTCGACCTGGTGTGAAGGACCCTATGGCCAGGTCCGAGGACTGCCCGCCGCTTGAGATACCGCCATCGGCGCGGCCGCTGAGTGCATCTTCTCGCAGTGAAGGTGCCTGGGTCGTCAACGGCGAAGTCATCCGGGCCATCTCCGCCGCCGGGCACTCGCCTGGGCACCCTTTCTTCCTCACATCGGAACCATCTCTGGAAGAGCGTGCAGACCTGCTGCGCAGTATCGCCGCTGAAGAGCCGGCCGGTGTGGTGCCGGTGTCCAAGGTGTGCCCCGACTATGTGGTGTCACCGCTCCTCGACGGAGTGCCGCTGCGAGACTTCGGGCTCGGCCGCGATTCCAACCGCCTCATCCATCCGGATGAGCGACGGCGCGATTGGTCCCCCGGAGTCCTCGAGTCCCTGCTCGCCGGCCTGGCCGACGGGCTGCGCGCGCTACACGGCATCGGAGTAGCTCACGGGGATCCGGCTCTGATGAACGCGTTCGTCGTCACCCCCGATGACACACCAAGAGCGATGTGGGTCGACCTCAATTCGGTACGACCTGCCAACCCCGAGACGATCGCCACCGATGTGGCAGGTTTCATCACCACGTGCCTGTGGCCTGCATTGCTCGACGCCAAGTACCACAGCCCGTCCCTGTTCATGGAGCTGGCGGCGGCGCTGCGGGCCGACATAGTTCTCGACGCCGTCGCGCTTTGCCTTCGCAAGGCTCGCCGTGACCACGTCGGGACCGATCCCCGGCCAACACTCGTGGCGGCCCTCGGCGAGGAGGATGCTGAGGGTTCGCCGGCTGAGGGCGCCCTGCGCAGGGTGGAGTCGGCAATGGCGCCGATGTACTTCCTCGATCAGACACGGTCCGACCAGACCGCCCGTTTCCTACGCGCTCTCCTCGACACGGAACGCATCCGGAACCGCCTCGTTGAAGAGGAACGCACCCGCCTGCAACATCACCGTTTCTCCACACAGATCGATGACCTGAAAGCTTGGTCGGGCGAGCTGCAGGACGCCGTCGACTACCACAGGCGACGTGCCGACGCCGCACAGCAGCAGGCGGACGCCGCACAGCAGCAGGTTGACGCCGAACTACGGCAATCCGACGAGTTGAGACGCATCCTCAGCCGGGCACAAACAGCTCGCGACGAGGCGTCTGCTGCCCTGACGCGCGCCGAGAGGGATCTTCTCGCCGCCACCAGGGAGTCGGACGAAGCCCGTTCCCAACTCCGCCGCACGTCCGCCCGGGCGGCCAAAGCCGAAGCGGGGCGGGACCGCCTCAGCAGACGACTCGAGGCGATTTCGACTTCCAAGGCGTGGAAGGTGGCGCTGGCTTTGCGGCGCATCCGTGTGGCCGTTGGCAAAGTGATCACTGCGCCATATCGCGGAATGCGTGCTCTTCTCCGTGGCGGTGACAGATCTCGGGCCGAGGTTGGACTCTCCCGCGACGAGCCCGCACCGGACGGTCGAGACACCTCCGCCACGATGCCCGCGCGATACCCGGTCTCAGTGTCGGTCATCATGCCCGTCTATAACAAGGGCCGGGGTGTCTTCGAGGCCATCGACAGCGTAAAACGGCAGACGCTGCAAGATCATGAGATCGTCGTGTGGGACGACGGCTCAACCGACGAGGAGACTCTTGAGGCCCTCGACGAGGTCCGGCAACTCGATCATGTCCAAGTGCACACGGCGTCGAACCAGGGAGTTGTGGGAGCCCGCAACAGCGCCATGAGCGTCGCCCGCGGTGAGTTCTTCTGCTGCCTGGACCCCGACGACAAGCTGAGCCCCACATATCTGGAGAAGGCCGTGGCCGTTCTGCGGTCCCAGGACGCCGACATCGTCTATCCCTGGCAGCAGACTGTCGGAACTCGAAATGTGCTGTGGCGAACTCACGACCTGGATCCGCGCCGCATCCTGAAATACAACCATGTGCCCGTATGTGCCGTCTTTCACCGCAAGGTATTCACCGATACGGGAGGTTTCTCCGAAGCCATGTCCGGCGGTTACGAAGACTGGGAGCTGTGGGCACATGCTGCCGAACTGGGCTTCGTCGGCAAGGTGATCCCCGAACCCCTATTCCAATACACGTTCGACGAGTCGGAAGCTGCGTCGCGCGACGCCACCGCACGCCGCAACCACGACGCGCTGGTGGCGACGATCGCCGAGCTACACCCTCAGCTGCGCGAAGGAACGCCGGCACCGCGGCCGGCGCCGATGAGGACACCGGCTCCGACGGGAAAACCGGCGTCCAGATTCGAACCTGGCGTGGCGCCCTCGATCCTGATGACACTTCCCTGGTTCACTGTGGGGGGCGCAGACCAGGTCGTTGAGACGCTCGTCAGACAGTGGACCGTCGAGGGCCGCACCGTCGTCGTGCTCACGACGTTACCTCTGGGCCGCGACATGCAGGACCGTGTACCCGACCTCCTCGAGGCGACTCCGTACGTGTACAACCTTCCCACGATGGGCGACAGGGAGGACTGGCTGGGTTTTGCATCTGCCACCCTGGCTTCCCTCGCCGATCCAACGTTCATCAACGTCGGGTCTCCGTGGTTCTTCACCGCTGCGGTCGAATTGAAGAACCGTCACCACGATGTCAGGTTCATCGATCAACAGTTCAATGACGTCGGGCATCTGGAAGGCAACCGGGAAGCGAAAGCGGCGATCGACGTCACCGTTGCCGCATACGACGGCCTGGCAGCCACACTTCGCTCCGACGGCCGTCCACCCGAGTCGGTGAAAACCATCTACGTCGGCATCGAGACGCCGCTGCGGCCCGACCCGGACTCGGTTTCAGAGTTTCGTCAGAGCCTCGGGGTCGGATCTGCGCCACTGGTGGCATTCATCGGCCGAATGGCGCCCGAGAAGCGGCCCGAATGGGTACCCAGGCTGGCCGACGCTCTCACGGGTGAGGATGCGCGGTTCCTCATTGTCGGCGACGGTCCTCTCGCCGCCGAACTACGGCCTGATATCGACGCCCGGCAGAGAGTGCATTGGCTGGAGCATGTGGAGAAGATCGAAGTAGTGCTGGCAGCCGCGGACCTCATCATCTTGCCCAGCCGCATCGAGGGAATCCCTCTGGTGGCCATGGAGGCACTGGCCATCGGGACCCCGGTCATTGCTACCCGCGTCGGTGGTCTCCCCGACCTCGACGGTCCCGGAATCTCTCTCGTCGACTCCGACGACTTCGACGCGTTTGCCATGGGTATAAAGGCGGCGCTGTCTCATCCCTCCGAGGACGTGGCACTGCCCGCCAAGTTCACTGCATCGACGATGTTGGCACAGTGGGCAGAGATCATCCGGAACTGACGGTGTCACTCATCCCGAGCATCAACGCGGCGATCCCATGCGCAGTCGGTCGGTGAGTCAAGCCGAGACTGGTTTCCAAATGCCTCGGATCGCCGACTACGACGTCGGCAGCCGGGATCCCCGCCAATGCCTCGTCGATCGACACCTCCACCTCGACTTCCAGCAGCCGGCCCATGGCCTGCAGCACATCCTCGAGCCTGATTCCCGTCCCCGAACAAGCGTTGATGACCGTCCCCGGTAGGGGGTGTGTCATGAGCGCCACCAGCACTTCGACGAGAAACCCGAGGTGGATGTAGTCCCGGACCACGTCCAACCGGCCGCATGTGACAGACCGGCGGCTGCCGGTCTGTTTCACCAGTTGACTCTTCATGTTCCCGAGTGCGGTTGCCGGGGTGAGGTGGGGGCTGACTGCGTTGAACGGCCGGACCACGGTGAGTGGAATGCCAAAGCGGGCCGCCAGCGACTGCGCCAGCGTCGTCTGTGCCAGCTTGGCGCGGCCATACGGCGACAAGGGTTGCAGCGGCGTGTCCTCACCGATGGGCGCGCCGGTCCCTTCCCCGTATTCGGAGGCCGAGCCGAGAACCAAGCAGTATGGCACCGGCTCCATGTCTGCAACCGCGCTCATGATGTTGACGGTGGGGAGGATGTTGCGGCTGTAGAGCTCCAACCGATCGGCACCGGTACCACCCGCCAGCAGAAAGATGACGTCCGGACGGGCAGAATGCACAACGCGCTCTGCTTCATCGCTATCGGTGAGGTCGACAGCCCAATGGCCTGGCTCCGGCAACACCCCTCGGCTCACGGTTGACACCGTCACCGCCCGGATTTGGGGATGCCGCCGCAAGGCGGTCCCGATGAGGCCGGAGGCGCCGGCTATCAACACCCGGCTCATTCGGGGAGGAACCGGGACGGGTCGGCCTCGAACACCCGCCCCCCCTCCTCCAGGTCCTCCATCCGGCCGAGGTCGAGCCAGAAAGCCTCCGGTGCCGCAACCCGGACGCGCTCACCGGCAGCCATGACGGCGGCGACCAGCGCAGGGAGATCCATGCGAGTGGCGGGCGGTACGAACCGTCTGATGGCCCACCCTGAGACCACGTTGATCCCCATGCTCACTTGATACGACAGGGTGGGTTTCTCCCGATAGGCGACGAGCAGCCCCGCCCCGTCGGAGTCGAGGACTCCGAAGTCAACGTCGACGATCCGCCGGTTGGCTGCGATGGTTATCGCATCCCCTGGATCGTGGTCCCGATGCAATACGGCCATGTCACAGTCGGTGAGGGTGTCCCCGTTCACCAGCAGGAGCCTGTCCTCGGTCATATCCCCCATCAGCGAAAGACAGCCCACCGTGCCCAGCGGAGCATCCTCTCGCAGGTAGTCGATCGATGCTCCGAACCGGGACCCGTCACCGCAAAAAGCCTCGATGAGCCCGGACAGATGCCCCACCGAGATCGTGATTCGTTCGAACCCGCCGGCGGCAAGCTGGCGGATGAGGATTTCGATGATCGGCAGCTCACCTATCGGGACCAGCGGCTTGGGGATCGTGAAGGTGAACGGCCGCAGGCGACTGCCCTTGCCACCGGCGAGGATCAGCGCCCGCATCCCTACACCCTGTAGCCGGCGGGATCTCCACCGGGAGGGTTGGCAGCGATGTAGTCCCGCACCGAGGACAGTCCCGCCTCGAGACTGATTTGCGGCACATACCCGAATTCGTCCGCCGCCTTCGAGTAGTCGCAGATCAGAGCACCGACCTCGCTCGTGGCCGGCCGCACGCGTTCCTCGACCACCCGCACCGGCTTGTCCGTGTCCGCCACTCTCTGCACCAGGTCGAGTATCTCACCGATGGTGAAACCCTTCCCCGATCCGACGTTGTACGTTTCCCCTTCCACCCCGTCGGCGGCTCCGACCAGGGTGAACCCGGCAACGGTGTCGGTTACGAAGTTCATGTCGCGCACCGGGTCTGTGGAACCGAGGACGATCTCCGATGCGTGCAGCGCCTGCGTCATCAGGGTTGGAATCACCGCACGCATGGACTGTCGCGGTCCGTACGTGTTGAACGGCCGCAAGGTGGTGACTGCCAGCCCATAGGACAGGTAGTAGCTCTCGGCCAGCTTGTCTGCTGCGATCTTTGTAGCTGAATACGGTGACTGGGCGACGAGGGGATGGCTCTCATCGATGGGCGTGTACTGCGCGGTGCCGTATGTCTCCGAGGTCGAGGTGTGCACCACCCGCCGCACTCCCTCTGCACGGGCCGCTTCGAGCACCGCCAGCGTGCCTCGCACGTTGGTGTCGATGTACTGCGAAGGGGCGGCGTACGAATACGGAATACCGATCAACGCGGCGAGATGGAATACCGTGTCGACGTCTCTGACGGCTTCCCGGACGAACCAAGGGTCCGCAACGTCACCGAGGCGCACATCGACGTCACCGAGGTCAGCCCTGTTCAAGAGCCCGATGTCTGAGCGGGAGTTGTACTTGCCCAGCACGCGGACGCGGGCACCCAGCCGCGTGAGATCCTCCACCAGGTGTGACCCGATGAACCCGCAACCACCCGTCACCAGTACGAGCCGCCCGCTCCAGAACGATGTCATGCAGACTCCACCTCGAAACAAGAATCTACCGCCGAGACGGGAGGGGCGTGCACGGCGCCTCCCGAGCTCTAAACGTCAACCCTGCTTGCCGGCTCTGACCCAGGTCTTGTATTCCTCGATCACGTCGGATGCCGGTCCGACTCGGCGTATCTGTCCCGTCTCCATCCACATGACCCGATCGCAGAAGTCATCCACCAGAGGAAGGGAATGGGAGACGAACACGATGGTGCCGGCCCGATCGAGAAGCTCTTCCATGGCAGCCAAGCTCTTCTCCCGGAACTCCTCATCGCCGACGGCAAGCACCTCGTCGAGGAGGAGGATGTTGGGCTCCATCGCCATACCGACGGAAAAAGCGAGTCTGGCGAACATGCCCGACGAGTAGGTCTTGACAGCCCGGTCGATGGCAGTGCCAAGACCGGCGTAGGCGACGATGTCGTCGAATAGCTCATCGATTTGCCGCTTCCGCAACCCCGCAGCGAGACCCCCCAGATACACGTTGCGGCGTCCGGACAGTTCAAAGTTGAATCCAAGGCCGAGCTGCAACAGTGTGGACGTCTTGCCGTACACTTTGACGGTGCCCTCGTCGGGGCGCATCGTCTTGGCAAACACCTTGAGCAGGGTCGACTTGCCGGCACCGTTGGCACCGATGATTCCGAAGGCCTCACCCTTGTCGATCTCGATCGTCAGGCCGTCGACTGCCAGCACCGTTTCCCTTTCCTTGTGGCGCAGGCGCCCGATGGAGCGGCGCAAGGTCGGCTTCTTGTCCAGCAGCGGCCGGTAGCGGACAGTCACGTCGCGGGCAACGATCGCCGCAGCGGTCATACGTACTTCGCCATGCGGCCCTCATAGCGGACGAAGGCGTAGACGGCCACAACCAGAATGCCGACCGCCCACGCCACCGCTGCCCACACCAGGTGCATCTCAAGGGGATATCCCAGCAGGGCTGCGCGGTACATGGCGATGATCGAAAACAGCGGATTCGCCTCAGCGAACGTGCGCGCCGTGTCGCCCATGTTCTCCACGAAGCTCAGGGGGTAGATGATCGGAGTCAGATAGAGCCACAGCCGCAACACATACGGGATCAGGTTGTTGACGTCACGAAACGGCACCGCCAGCCGGGCCGACGCTGCCCCCAGGCCGAAGTTGAAGACGGTATGGATCAGGAAAGCGGGGATCAGCAGCCACACGACTCGAGTCGGATGCACGCCATTGAAGGGCCATACGATCAGATAGAAGGCCGCCACCGAGGTCATGAAGCCGACCGCCGCCTCCACCAAGGCTGCAAAGGGAAGGATGAGGCGAGGAAACTTCAGATTGGCCACCATGCGCAGATTGGCTATGAGCACGTTGACGCCCCCCACCATGGCCCCCCGTGTGTAGGAGAAAGCAAACATCCCGGCGAGCAGATACGCCAGGTAGTCGGGCTGACCCCGAGAAACGTGCAGGATGGCGCCGAATACGAGAACGTAGATCCCTCCCAAAATCAACGGGTTGAGCACCCACCACATCAGGCCGAGAGCGGTGGACGCATTGCGCGCTTTCAGATTCCCCATCGCCAGATACCAGGCGAACTCGCGCCGCTGCCACAGCTCGCGGAAGTACGAGCGCGCTCCAACGAGCAGTTGAGGACGGGGAGCCAGCGAGGTCATACCGGCGAAAGTCTAGGAACGGGCAGGGTATCGGCCGCCGGTATCCTCAAGCTCTCACCCCATCCGCCGAAACCAGGAGCAACCATGCCGGACCATCTCATCGCGCCCCACGGAGATGAGCTCGTCGACCTGTACGCCGCCGAGCCCCGCCCCGCAGTCCTGCGGGAGGCGTCACGGGATTTCCACTCGTGGGATCTGACTGCACGCCAGATCTGTGACCTCGAGCTGCTGCTCAACGGTGGTTTCTCCCCGCTGCGGGGCTACATGGGACATGGCGACTACGAGTCGGTGCTCGCCGCTATGCGCCTCGCAGACGGCACCCTGTGGCCGATGCCGATCACTCTCGACGTGGACCGGGAGTTCGCCGCCGCGTTGGGTGAGGGGGACCACGTGGCGTTGCGCGATCCCGAAGGGGTGATGCTCGCCGTGCTCACCGTCTCCGACATCTGGGAGCCGGCGCGCGATGCCGAAGCAGAAGCAGTGTTCGGGTCCACAAACCCCGAGCATCCCGGAGTCGCCTATCTGAACGAGATCGCCGGCCCCGTCTATGTCGGGGGCACCGTCGAGGGTGTGCAGGCTCC
>CAZIEQ010000047.1:0-12438 GCA_964538725.1 uncultured Acidimicrobiia bacterium
CTGCAGGGCGCTCCGTCCCGGCCGGGCCCCCGGGGAGTGGCGCCGGACCGTCGGTGAGGCAGTAGCCGCCATCAATGCCGCTTCACTGTCCAAAGTCGTGTTGGCGCGCAGCGTCGACGTGATCGCCGCTGCTTCACCGGCACCGTTCGACATCGCCAGTCAGCTCCACCTCGCCCATCCCCGCAGCTACGTATACGGCTGGCAGGAGGGAAACTCGGTTCTCGTCGGAGCAAGTCCGGAGCTACTGCTGCGGCGTTCGGGGAGAACGGTGCTGTCGCGGCCGATGGCGGGTTCAGCCCCCCGGGGCGACAGCGAAGAGGGTGACCGCGCCATAGGAGACCGGCTCATGGGCAGTTCGAAAGATCTGTCCGAGCACCGCTTCGTGGTCGACGACATCGTCGCCCGCCTGCGTATGTTCACCGACCGGCTGGAGGCTCCCCCCCATCCCGAGCTGGTGCGCCTGGCCACCGTGCAGCATCTTGCCACTCAGATCGTGGGGCGGCTCGCCGACGATATGAGCCTCCTCGAGGTGCTCGGAGTCCTGCACCCGACGCCGGCGGTGGGGGGGACTCCTCGCACTGAAGCGGCGTCGTTCATCGAGAAGCTCGAAGCCGTCGACCGCGGGTGGTATTCGGGAGGCATCGGCTGGAGCGACACCGGGGGTGACGGTGAGGTAGCGGTGGCGCTGCGCTGCGCCCTGATGAGCGGTGAGGTGTCCCGCCTCTACGCCGGTGCAGGCATAGTCGCCGAGTCGGATCCCGACGCCGAGCTGGCGGAAACGAGGCTCAAGCTGGCACCGCTGCTGTCGGTATTGGCAGCGGGTTAGGACAGCCGAGGAAGGCTCAACGCCGCAGCGGCCGAGGAAACTGCTCCGGCGGGACGAAAGGACTTCCGGCTGCCAGGTGCGCCGAAAGCCTCTATTCCCGCACTGCTGTCCACGTGAACCCTGTGTCCCGGGCTCCGGCATCAGCCAGGGCCCGATCTTCGTTGTGACCGGGTACCACCGGAGGACGGGCGTCGGGTTCGCACCGCCGCGGTGAGCGTGGAGCCGCATGATGTCCGTGCCGACGACCGCCTGTTGTGGATGACGGGCGAGGACGGCGGGCAACTGCTGGCAGTCGAGCTGGATGGTGCGGAAATCATCGACCGTTTCGACATGCCGTATCGTCCTCACGCTCTCGCCATCGCGGATGGAGGCATCTGGGTGACGATGATCGGAAGGGGTGACCTGGCGTCTGCCGATGGCGCGTCGCTGGTGGTGTTCGCCACCAGAGGGACACCGCGCGACGTCACTGTGGATGCATTGGGCCAAGTCTGGTGATTCAACTGGGGGTCGGACGATCTCATGATCTCCGCCCCTTCTACCGGAGGTCGCAGGCTGCGCCCGCCGGGATCATCCAACCGCACCATTTCGCTTCCGACCCACGGGGGTACTTCTGGGCTACCGACAGCGGTGGTGAGGCTGCCCGGGTAGCAGAAAGCCGCGTGGTGCTTCGGATCACTCTCGCCCCCGGTTTCCGCTTGCAGCCATCAGATAGGGCCGAATTACCCTATTGACCTTCCAGTCAAGTGGAAGGTGTACGTTGTGGCCAACAAGCCATCCACGGCCGACTCCTCCCCGTCCTCCCCCGGGGACGGAGCCGGCGGTGGAGGAGGGGTCGCAAGATGACCACATCGATAGTGACGAGATTGCTACTCGCCGACGGAGGCTGGGATCACATGTCCGGCTGGGCGGGTGGCTGGATGGTCGTCGGATGGCTGGCGATGATCGCCGTGATAGCCCTGGTCGCCGTGGCCATCTGGAGGGCTCCGACGGCCGCTCCGGGACGGGGAGTCTCCCGTGCCCAGCAGATACTGGCGGAGCGTTTCGCCCGCGGCGAGATCTCAAAGGCCGAATACGACGAGGCGCGATCGGCGATCGACCAATGACTGCCGGCGGCCAAGTTGCCCGGCTGGAACGGGACGTCCGCCAGCGTTTGGTGACCGCCCGCGGCCACCTCGATGGCGTCATTCGCATGGTGGATGACGCCCGCCACTGCGTTGACGTCCTCCACCAGATCCAGGCGGTACAGGGGGCACTGCGCCAAGCCCGGCGCGATCTCGTGGAACGCCACCTGCGGGGATGCATCAACGACGCATTCGCCGGCGACTCTTTGGAAGAGGCGGTCGAAGAGCTGCTTGCCGTGGTCTTCGACGCCGCTCCCGTAACCAGAATCGAACAAGGAGCAAGAGCATGAGCAAGCTGATTGATCCCATCTGCGGTATGGAGGTCGACGAGTCGGCTTTGCGGGCAGAGGGCTACAACGATGTGGCGTTCTGCTCGGAAGGCTGCCGCCGGGCATTCATAGCCTCGCAGACGGTCCCCGAGTCCGCCGACGCCACAACCTCCCACGAGTGCTGTGGCGGCCACGGCGGCAATCATGGTGGCGACGGGTGCTGTGGCGGTCACGGCGGCAGCTCGGGTGAGCATCATGGCCACCACCACCGCGAGGCTCCCGCGGAGAGGCGAACTTCATGAGGCGGCTTCCCGACCCCGTGTGTGGCATGGAGGTCGATGAGTCGGCTTTGCGGGCAGAGGGCCACGACGATGTGGCGTTCTGCTCCGAAGGCTGCCGTCGTGCCTATCTCGCCGATCCGGGTGCATTTGCGGCCCGCGGGGCAGAATCGGCAGACCTGCAGTCGGTGGAGCCGGCGGCGGAAACCGCGGTGGATCAGACTCGAGGAGGGGTGGCGACGGTCGCCCCTGTCACCTCCCGCCAGACCGTGCACCTGTCGATCGAAGGCATGAGCTGCGCCTCTTGTGTCGCCACCATCGAGAAGTCCCTCAACGCCACCCCGGGGGTGCTCGACGCCCGGGTGAGCTTCGCCACCCAGGAGGCGTCGGTGGACATCGCTCCTCAGACGGTCGGCGTCGACGACCTCACTGCCGCAGTGCGTTCGGCCGGTTACAGCGCAGCACCCGTCGGTGCCGACGACGATATGGACTCCGAGGACGCCGCCCGGCAGCGTCACTACCGCGGGCTGCTGCACAGATTCTGGTTCGCCGCCCTGGTGGCGTTGCCGGTGATGTACTTCTCCTACCCCGAGATCTTTCCCGGGATTCCCGAGAAGGGCTCAACTGCGCTCAATCTGATCTGGGGGGGAATGGCGTTGCTGACGCTGCCGGTGTTGCTGTGGTCGGGGTCGCAGTTCTTCACCGGCGGATGGGCGGCGTTCAAACACCGCTCGGCGAACATGCACACCCTCGTCGCCACCGGCATCTCCGCCGCCTGGTTGTACTCCACCGGAGCTTTGTTGTTTCCCGGGCTGTTCCCCGAGGAACGCCTCCGTGACGTCTTCTTCGACGTGACCGCGGTCGTGACCGCCCTCGTCGTGCTGGGCATGGCCCTCGAAGTTCGGGCACGGGCACGGACTTCGGAGGCCCTCAAGAAGCTGATCGGACTGCAGGCCAAGACTGCGCGGGTCGTCCGTGACGGGGAAGAGGCCGACATCGCGGTGGATCAGGTCGTGGTCGGCGACGTCATCGTCGTTCGGCCGGGGGAGAAGATCCCCGTCGACGGTGAAGTGATCTCCGGCGGATCAGCGGTCGACGAGTCGATGGTGACCGGGGAGCCGATCCCGGTCGAGAAGTTCGAAGGCGACATCGTCATCGGCGCCACCATCAACAAGACCGGCTCGTTCAGGTTCCGCGCCACCCGCGTCGGCGCCGACACCATGCTGGCGCAGATCATCAAGATGGTGCGCGACGCCCAAGGTTCCAAGGCGCCCATCCAGCGGACGGTTGACAAGGTCGCCGGTTACTTCGTCCCGGCGGTGATGATCATCGCCGTCGGCACGTTCATGGCCTGGTACAGCCTGGGGCCGGCACCGGCTCTGCTGTATGCGGTCGTCACCATGGTGACGGTGCTCGTCATCGCCTGTCCCTGCGCCTTGGGCCTGGCGACCCCCACATCGTTGATGGTCGGCATCGGCAAAGGCGCCGAAAACGGGATACTCATCAAATCCGGTGACGCGTTGGAGACCGCCCATCGCATCACGACAGTGGTCCTCGACAAGACCGGCACGGTGACCCGCGGTGAGCCGACGCTCACCGATGTCATCCCGCTGGGACGCCTCGGCGAGGATGACGTGCTTCGGCTGGCCGCAGGAGCGGAACGCGGTTCGGAACATCCTCTCGGCGAAGCGATCGTTGCCGGTGCCGCCGCCCGCGGCCTGGTGTTGGCGGACCCGAGCGACTTCCAGGCGACTCCGGGTCATGGGATCGCAGCCACCGTCGAAGGGAGGCGGGTGTCGCTGGGGAACCTCAAGTTCATGGCCGATCAGGGGGTGCCTGCGGGTGCCGCTCAGGACGTTTTGGATGACCTGGCGGGTGCCGGGAAGACCGCGATGGTCATCGGCGTCGACGCCGACCTGGCCGGTGTGGTGGCGGTAGCCGACACCGTGAAGGAAGACTCGGTCGGCGCCATCGGGCGTATGCACGACATAGGGCTCGAGGTCGTGATGTTGACGGGCGACAACGTACGCACCGCCAACGCCATCGCTGCCGAGGTGGGCCTCGACCGTGTGTTTGCCGAAGTGCTCCCCGAGGACAAGGCAGAGCAGGTTCGGCTTCTGCAAGGCGAAGGCAAAGTGGTGGCGATGGTCGGCGACGGGATCAACGATGCTCCCGCGCTGGCACAAGCCGACGTCGGTATGGCAATGGGAACCGGAACCGACGTTGCCATGGAGTCCGGCGAGGTGACGCTGGTCAAAGGCAGCCTCACCGGGGTAGTCACCGCCATCGAGCTCTCCCGGGCGACGATGCGCAACGTCCACCAGAACCTGGTGGGAGCCTTTGCCTACAACACCTTGGGGATCCCGATAGCCGCCGGCGTCTTCTACCCGCTCTTCGGGCTGCTGCTGAGTCCGCTGCTGGCCGGGGCTGCGATGGCTTTCTCATCGGTGACGGTGGTCTCCAATGCCAACCGGCTTCGCAGGTGGCGTCCCACCCTCGTCAAGGAGGCAACGTGATGGACATCTTGTTGGTGAACCTGGCCGGACTTGGTTTGATCGGCGCCATCGTCTGGTACTTCTGGCTGTCCTCCTCCACCGGCACGGTGGCCGCGCTCACCGGCGGCGGCGTGCAGGAAACCTACGTCACCGTTAGAGGCGGCTACAGCCCCGACACGATCGCAGTGGAGGCGGGACGGCCGGTGCGCTTGGTCTTCAACCGCCAGGAGGCGGACCCGTGCTCGGAGCGAGTGCTCATCGACGCGTTCGGCGTCTCCGCCGATCTGCCCACCGGTGAGGATGTGCCGCTCGAGTTCACACCGACGGTGGCCGGGGAGTACGAGTTCGCCTGCCAGATGGGCATGCTGCGGGGAAGGATCGTCGCTACGTGACGTCGCACGGTGTTGCTCCTGCAATCAGCTCAGCTTCTGGAGGCCGCCGATGACCGGGCGCCCGTCCGAGGATCCCCTCCCCTCCGGCGGGCCGCCGGTCACCCCGACCGGTGAGCAAGCCGCCGTAACCCGGCGCTACCAGCGGACGGCGTGGCTTTACGACATCTACAACGCCCCCACCGAGCTTCTCGGCATCCGACGCAAACGCCGTCGGCTGCTGCAACAGGCAGACGGCACGGTGTTGGAGATCGGCGTCGGCACCGGCAAGAACCTGCCTCACTATCCGCCGGGCATGCCCGCCGTCGGCATCGACGTGTCGTCGCGCATGCTGCGGCGAGCTCGGCGCAGGGCGGCGAGGGCGGGTTCCCATCTGCGCCTGCTGGTGGGGGATGTCCACCGGCTCCCCTTCGAGTCCGACGAGTTCGACACTGCGGTGGCGACGTGCGTGTTCTGCAGTGTCGCCGACCCGGTACGGGCTCTTCGAGAGCTAGGGCGTGTCACCCGACCCGGTGGACACATCCTGCTCTTGGAACATGTACGTCCCCGCAACCGGCTGCTGGGGTGGATGGCGGACGTTGCCACCGTCGTCACCCGGCGCCTCTTCGGCTTCCGCGCCAACCGGCGCACCGAAGACAACGTTGCCGCTGCAGGCCTCGAGATCGCAGAAGTGAGGCGCAGCGGCATATGGCGCGAGATCGTGGCGAGACCCGGGAAGCACCGGGTGTCGGAGAGTACTGGGGAGAAAGAGGGATGACCGACACGCGAACCCGTGGTATGTCCGCCGCGACGTTGCTGCCCCGCGGTGATGGCGAGGCCGTGCTGGCGGCCAGCGGCGTCACGAAGTCGTATCGACGCCGCGGTTTCCTGAGGCGTTCCACGCTGCGGGTGCTGACAGACGCCAGCATCGAGTTGAGCCGTGGCGAGGTAGTCGGTTTGGTTGGAGAAAACGGCTCCGGCAAGAGCACGTTCATGAGAATCCTGGTGGGCAGCCTCGCCCGAGACGGCGGGAGCCTGACTCGCAAGGGGTCGATCGGATACTGCCCGCAGGAGCCCATCCTCTACCAGTTGCTCACTCCCGACGAACACTTCGAGCTGTTCGGGCACGCCTACGGCCTCGCCCAGGGAGAAATGGAGCGCCGTCGCGACGCCATCTACGAGGTGCTCGCCTTCGCCGACCACTGCGATGCCCGGGTCGAGGAGCTGTCCGGAGGCACCAGAGCCAAGCTCAACCTGGGCCTCGCCCTGCTTCCCGACCCCGACGTGCTGCTCCTCGACGAGCCCTACGCCGGCTTCGACTGGGACACCTACCTGAGGTTCTGGGAGCTGACATCGCAGCGGAAGGAGAAAGGCCGTTCGATCCTGATCATCAGCCACTTCGTTGCCGACGAGGAACGATTCGACCGCATCGTCCACCTGCGCGATGGGAAGACGGCGGTACGGTGACAACCACTCTCCTAGTACGTAGATACCTCGCGGAGTACGGACGGCGTCCGCTGAACCTGGTGCTGTTGGTGGCGGTGCCGGTGATCTTCGTGATCCTGGCCGCGTCGGCACTCGTCGACTTTGCTTCCATCGTCGGAGCCGTCACCAGTCCCGACGTGTTGAGCGGACCGACAGCGGGGTGGGCCGCCGCGTTCCTGTCGGGCGTTGCAGGGTTTTTCCTGGTGCTCGGGTCCCGCGACGCCGACCAACGGTTGGCAGGCGCCGGTGTCGGGCCGGCCCGAATCGTGGCCGCCCGACTCGGCTCCGGCTTCACACTGGCCCTACTGGCGGCCGCAGGGGCGTTGATCGCCCTTGCATCACGAACCGATATCACCGACCCGGGACGCACCATCGCGGGCACGTTGATGTTTGCGGTGATCTACCTGGCCATTGGCTCAGGTGTCGCCGCGGTCACCAAGAGTGCCGTCAACGGGTCGCTCGTCGTTGTGTTCGTCTGGATGCTTGACGTCTTCCTGGGACCGGCCATGGCGGGTGCCGGCAGCGTCGTTACCCGGCTGTTCCCGACACACTTCGTGACCCTGGTGATGATCGATGCGAAGTCGGGCCATGGCGGACCAATCGGTGACTTGGGCTGGGCCCTGGTCTGGGTGGTGGGCGCCATTGTGACGGGGGGGTGGCTCTTCTATACCTCGACCCGGGCCGGCGCCGGACTCCGCCCGTCCCGGCTGCGGTGGCTGCGCAGATACCGCGCAGGGTTCAAGTCTGGGTTTCGCGAGTACCGGCGTAACCCCGCCATGTGGGCTCTCCTCGTGATCCTCCCAGTGTTCTTCATCTCCCTCAGCTTCTATGTCACTCCCGATGACCCCGCACCAGTCCTCGTCCGTGATGGGGCCCAGAGCGTCCTTCGCATGGTGCCGATGGTGGATATCCATGGCGCCATCATGGTGCCCATAACCGTCGCGTTTCTCGCCGGTCTTGCAGGAATGTTCGTAGTACAGAGTTCGCTGGAGGCCGACGGCCGTCTCACGCTGGCCGGGTTTCGCACCCGCGAGGTCCTCGGAGCCCGGATCGCAGTGATCACTATCGCCGCCCTTCTGACGTCCGCGGTTTCGCTGGGAGTCACCGCCATCGACTTCTCGCCGATGCAGTGGTCGGTGTTCGCAGTGGCGACGGTGGCGGCCGCAGTCACCTACGGGATGATCGGTGTCATCGCCGGCTCGGTCTTCGGGCGGATTGGAGGGCTGTACGTGATGTTCCTGATTCCGTTCATTGACGTCGGTATCGCACAGAACGTGATGTTCAGCGCAGCGCCTCCCGACTGGGGCCGCTTCCTGCCTTCGCGGGGGGCAGTGCGCATCCTGGTCGACGGCGCGTTCACGCCGTCGTTCGACGAAGCCGGATCGCTGATCCTGGTCCTGGGATGGATCGTCGTCCTGGCGGTAGGGGCCGCTGTCATCTTCAACCGTATTGCCGCCCCGGAGACGGTGTGACCGGCCGCCCGGAGCCGCGCGGTACCGACGGGCCCGTCATCGAGATGGCCCTGCTGACCGCCAGCGGCTGCCGCTTCTGCGAGCATGCCAAAGACATCCTCAACCGGCTTGCCGACGACTATCCGCTCCGCTGGCACGAGGCGGACATCACATCGCCGACCGGTGCCTCCATGGTGGCCGAGTACCGGGTGCCTTATCCGCCGGTGCTGCTCATCGACGGACGTTTCCACACCTACGGCCGAGTGTCGGAGAAGAAGCTGCGGCGCGATCTGGAACGCATGCTGGGGAGAAGCTGAGGTGGAGGGCGTGTTTCTCGGCGGCTCACTGCTGGCGGCGTTTCTCGCCGGTGCCATCGCCCTTTTCGCACCCTGCTGCATCGTGTTCATGTTTCCGTCGTATCTGGCGGTAGCGGTCAGGAACCGTCGCTGGCGTCTGGTGCCGCTGACGCTGATCTTTGCCGCCGGCATCGCCGTGGTCATGGTGCCGGTCACCCTCGGCGTCGGGGTGCTCACCCGCTCACTGCTCGCGTTCCACGGGCCCGTGTATGCGACCGGAGGGGGGTTGCTGCTGCTGCTGGCGGTTCTTGCCGTCACCGGGAAGACGTGGGCCCTGCCCATGATGCGCAACTCGCCGGACGTCTCCCGGACCGATACCGCAGGTGTATTCGTGCTCGGTGTGTTCTCCGGGGCAGCAAGCGCATGCTGCGCGCCCGTCCTGGCTGGGGTGGTGACGCTGTCCGCAGTATCGCCCAGCTTGCTGCAGGGAGGTGCGCTCGGCCTGGCATATGTGTTCGGCATGGTGTTTCCACTCGTCGTGCTCACGGCCTTGTGGGACCGTGCCGGGCTGGGCGACCGTCCCCTCTTCCGCGGCCGTACCGTCAGATGGCGCCTCGGCGCCCTTCATTTCGTCACCAACACGCTGGATCTGCTGGCGGCGGCGATGTTCACCGTGATGGGGGCGCTCCTCATCATGGTGGCGGTGACCGGTGCCAGCGTCGCCACCGACTTTCAGGTCGGCGTTGCCACCTGGTTGCAGGATCGGCTGCGGCCAGTCGTCGAGCTTCTGGAGCCTGTACCCGACGTAGTTGTCGGGACCGTCCTGCTAGCCGTCGGCGTGGCCGCGGCGGCGGCGTCGGGGAGGCGTAGAGAAAAGGCAGATGAACTCTCAGGAAGGTATCGAGATGAGCAATCAACCGAAACGAAACAGGCGAAAGCCTCCGAGGTCGAGAGCTACCGCTGAGAAGCCCTCTCCGATCTGGGCGTGGCTCGGCCTCGCCATACCGGCAGTCCTCATCGTCGTCCTGATCCTTGCCGGAGGAGGGGCCGATTCACCCGATACCGCGCAGCTGGGCTCTCCGGCGCCCGAGTTCACTTTGCCGACGACGTTGGGCACCCAGGTGTCCCTGGATGAAGTCCTTGCCGACGGTGATGCGCTGCTCTACTTCTCCATGGGTGTCGGCTGCGACGGCTGCTTCGCCCAGATACCCGAGATCGAGGACACCGTCGCCACGATGGGGATGACGCTCGTTCCGGTAATGGTGCAGAATCCGGATGATGTCCTCACTGCGGCCGCCCGTTTCGGCATCCAAAGCCCGATCCTCATCGATGAAGACCGGGCTGTTTCCGAGGCTTACGGGATGCTCGGCGTCTACGGGCATACCGACCGGCCCAGCCACAGCTTTGCTCTCGTCGGTCGGGACCGAACCGTCAAGTGGGTGAAGCATTACGCCGAAATGTTCGTTCCTTCGGCTGACTTCGTTGCAGACCTGGAGGCGTAGCACAACCCGCTAGCCGAGTGCGTTTGCCGCTGCCTGGCCGACCGCGTCGAGATCTCCGGCGAGGCGGCGGCGGTCGGCGATGACCTCTACCAGGCGCGGTCCGGGACGGCGGGCGACGGCCGCTGTCAGCTCGTCGGGCATTACCGCCGTCACCGTCTCCAAGCCGACGGAGGTTGCGACGGCGCCGAAGCGAACTCCGTGGGGAGCGGCGAACAGCTGCTCGAATTCGGGGAGGTGGCGTTGCGGCAGCAGTTCGAAGATGCCGCCGCCGTCGTTGTTGATCACCACCACCACCAGGTCCGCCTCGAGGTGTGCCGCCGTTGCCAGCGCGTTGAGGTCGTGCAGCGCGGCGATGTCGCCCACCAGCGCGGTGGCGGGTCCGTGGAGCGCCGCCCCCAATGCGGTGGATATGACCCCGTCGATGCCGTTGGCGCCACGGTTGGCATGGATGCGGGCCCGCGCCGACCCGGCGACCAGCTCCAGGTAGCGCACCGGCATCGAGGAGGCCGCCCACAGCGTGCCCGCCGGCGCGGCGGCGGCGACCGCGGCTGCTACTGCCGCTTCGGAGGGGAATGCGAGGCCGCCGACTGCCGCGTCGACTGCAGCCCTGACCTCCGTCTCGGCGTCCATCCAGGCGTCCTGCCAGCCGCCGGGGCCCGCCTCTACCATCGCCGCCAGCCGGGTGCACACGCCCGCCGGGTCGGCGCGGATGATGTGGGAGACCACACCGTCGGGGTCGGCGACTGCTCCCGGCCAGATGCCGATCTGGGTGGCCGCCATCCCGGCGAGGGCGGTGAACAGCGGCTTCGACGTCGGATAGCCGCCTATGCGGATGATGACTTCAGGGGGATGGGTCTCGAGGTAGCCGGCGGCTGCCAACACATGGCCGCAGGTCACGACGGGGCCACCGTGGCGCAACCCCGAGGCGGCGTCGGCGACCACCGGCGCCGCCAGCGCCGTGGAGAGGGCGGCCACAGGTGTCGCCAGGCTGTGGTGGTGGTTGGGACCGACGACGATGAGGCACCGCCTGCCCGACACCAGCCCGGCAGGCAGTGATTCGACCGGGTCCCGATCCCGGCCGGCGGGTTGGCGCGATGGAGGCAGCGCCCCCGGCTCCCCAACCAGCGGCTCGGCGAAAGGCAGATTGATGTGCACCGGTCCCGCAGATGGTGCGGTCGCCGCCTCCCAGGCGGCGACTGCCGCCGCCATCGCAGCGGCGGCGTCCTCCGGCTCCGCATAGAGGCGGGCACGGCTGCCGTACAGGTTCACCTGGTCGATGGTCTGCGGCGCCCCGCGACCCCGCAGCGACGCCGGCCGGTCGGCGGTGCAGGCGATCAACGGCACGCCGGCGGCGTCGGCCTCGGCCATCGCCGGCAGCAGCTCCGCCGCCGCGGTTCCCGACCTCGTGATGAACGCCGTCCGCATTCCTGCGGCGGCGGCCCTGCCGAGAGCGACGAGCCCGGCGGAGCGCTCGTCGTGGACCAGCACCGTGTCTACCTCCGCATGGCGGTGGGCGGCCAGCAGCAGCGGAGTGTTACGGGAGCCGGGGCACACGACGGCGGCCCGCAGCCCGCAGCGTGCCAGCGCGGCGAGGAAAGCGACGCCGGCGGTGGAAGCCGGATTGTCAGGCACGAGGCGAGGTTAGAGAGCGCTGCCGGCTGCGATCCCGGCGGCGGCGATGGCTGCGTAGATGAACTGCATGCGAGCCACGCCTTGCAAAGCCGCGATCAGCGGCGGGCCGGTGTCTTCAACGAACACCAGTCGCAGCGGAGCTACTGCCAGCGGTGCCGCCGCCACTGCAGCCCATGCCGGGGCCGGAATCAAGCCGGTGGCGGCAGCGATCGCGGTGACGGTGAAGGCGGCTGCGACCAGTCCCACCAGCAGCCACGCCGACGGCCGCCGCCCCAGCAGCACGGCCAGAGTCTTCTTGCCCGCCGCCCGGTCGGTTTCGATGTCGCGAATGTTGTTGACGACCAGGATGGCGGTGATCAGCAGCCCCACCGGTATCGCCATCACCCAGGCAGCGGCGGGAACGGTCGAGTCGTGGACGTAACGAGTGCCGGCAGTGGCAACCAGGCCGAAGAAGACGAACACGAACACTTCGCCGAGGCCGTGGTAGCCGTATGCAGGGCCGCTGGTGTAGGCGACGGCGGCAGCCAGCGAGGCGGCTCCGATCGCCAGCACCGGCCATCCCGAAATGGCTGCCAGATATACACCGCAGCCGGCGGCGGCGGCAAAAACGATCCCGGTGCCGGTCCACACCGCCCTGGCGGTCAGCATTCCCGACGCGACTGCCCGCGGCGGCCCGATGCGGCTGGCAGTGTCGGCACCGCGGGAGGCGTCGGCT
>CAZIEQ010000048.1:0-11858 GCA_964538725.1 uncultured Acidimicrobiia bacterium
TCAGCTCGTGCGTGTGGGGTGCGGAGCACAAGATGCTGGCCTCCGCGAGGGCGCTGATGCCCGACCCCAAGCTGATGATCCTCGACGAGCCGTCGCTCGGCCTGGCCCCCAAGCTGGTGCAGCAGATCCGCGACATCATCGTTGCGATCAACCAGCAGGGCACCAGCGTGCTCCTCATCGAACAGAACGCCAATATGGCGCTGGCCATCGCCGACTACGGCTACATCATGGAGACCGGCAAGGTCGTCATGGACGGCGACCCTGTGAAGCTGCTCAAAGACGAAGACGTGCAGGAGTTCTACCTGGGGCTCCACGGTGAGGGCGAACGCAAGTCGTTTCGCGACGTGAAGCATTACAAGAGGCGCAAGAGGTGGCTGTCATGACTCGCCTCGTGTCGCGGCGCGGGCGCCGAGGTGCGCCGTGACCGACAGCCTGTCCTTCACTTCACGGGCACGCACCCTCGCCGCCCACATCAAGGGCGGCGGGAAGGAGGGGGGGCGCCTCCTGGAGGTGGATGAGATCCATCTCTCCTTCCGCGGGGTTCGGGCCGTCGACGGGGTCAGTTTCCACGTCGACGACGGCGAACTGTTCTCCATCATCGGCCCCAACGGGGCCGGCAAGACGTCGATCTTCAATTGCCTCAACGGCGTCTATCACCCCCAGCAGGGAGACATCCGCTGGGAAGGGAAGAGCATCCTTGGCCTGAAGCCCAACAAGGTTGCCGAGCTGGGTATTGCCCGCACCTTCCAGAACATCGAGCTGTTTCCCCACATGACCGTCCTGGAGAACCTGCTGTTGGGGCGTCATGTACGCACCCGGGTGGCCTGGCTGTCCGGAGCCGTGTGGTTCGGCAAGGCAAAGCGGGAGGAGATGGCCAACCGAGCTTTCGTCGAGGACATCATCGACTTCCTCGAGATCGAAAGCTGGCGCAAATACCCGGTGGCGCTGCTGCCGTACGGCATCCAGAAGCGAGTGGAGCTGGGACGTGCCCTGGCCATGGAGCCGCGGATGCTGCTGCTCGACGAGCCGGTAGCGGGTATGAACCTGGAAGAGACCGAGGACATGGCCCGCTTCGTACTCGACATCCGAGAGGAGCTCGGCATCGCCATCATCCTCGTCGAGCACGACATGGGTGTCGTCATGGATATCGCCGACCGGGTGATGGTCCTCGATTTCGGACGCATGATCGCCGTCGGCTCCCCCTCCGAGGTGCAGCGCAACCCGGACGTGGTGCGGGCCTATCTGGGTGAGGAGTTCACCTCCGCCGAACTCGTCTCGGCAGACGATGAGGCCAGCGAGGCCACCGGGGCGTGACCGACCCCGAGCTCGTCCCCGAGCTCATCGACGTCAGACCCGACGAGAGTTTCGACGAGGCCGCGTTGGCGGGTCATCTCCGCGGGCGCCTCGATGGTGCTTCGAGTGAGCTCACCGTGGAACAGTTCGCCGGGGGCCACGCCAACCTGACCTATCTGCTCCGTTTCGCCACCGGTGAGGTGACCGAGTACGTGCTGCGGCGCCCTCCGCTGGGTCCGGTGGCACCGTCGTCACACGACATGGCCAGGGAGTATCGGGTGCTGTCGAACCTGTGGCGAGCCTTTCCGCTGGCACCACGGGCGTTCCTGTTCTGCGACGACGAGGACCTCATCGGGGCGCCGTTCTTCATCATGGAACGGCGGCGGGGCATCGTTGTCCGCAAGGTGGTCCCCGCGGAATTCGGCGGTGGCGACGACGTGCAGGCGAACCGCAAGTTGTCGCAGGTGGTCATCGACACCCTGGTCGACCTGCACGCCGTCGATCCTGAAGATGCCGGTCTCGCCGGCCTGGGGCATCCCGACGGCTACATCGAACGCCAGGTGACGGGCTGGACGCGGCGCTGGGAAGCCGCCAAGACGGGGGACAATCGCCTCGCCGACGAGGTGGCACGCTGGCTCGCCGACCACCTCTCTGTGTCACCGGCACCGACTCTGGTACACAACGACTGGCGCCTGGACAACATGGCCGTCGATCCGGCCGAACCGGGCCGCTGTGTAGCGGTCTACGACTGGGATATGTGTACCCGAGGCGATCCGCTGGCCGATCTGGGAACGCTGATGGCGCTGTGGTTCGACTCGGGGGAGATGCTGGACGAGCTGAATCCGATGCCGACCACAGTGCCGGGATTCATGAACCGCCGCGAGGCGATCGAACGCTACGTGCAACGGTCGGGCAGGGACCATCCCCAGCTCGACTGGTACGTCGTTTTCGGCACCTTCAAGATCGCCGTCGTCTCCCAGCAGATCTACGTCAGATGGGTGCGGGGCCAGACCAAAGATGACCGTTTCCGGGCGATGGGTCCGGCGGCGGAGAGGCTGTTCGAACTGGCCGCGGAGCGTCGCCGACCCGGCTAAGGGCCCCGCTCCACCCGGACACATTCTCGCGAAGCGCGGAGGGCGGCCTCCCTGTTTTGGCGTTGCTGAGCGGCGGGGGGTGGCGGTGAGCGACGCCGAAACGGGAGGTGGAGAGGGGATTGGCGTCACACCCCGATGCCACTATGGGGCTGTGGGCGGGCCGAGCATCCTGCACGTCGACCTGGACGCCTTCTACGCGTCGGTGGAGCAACTACGCAACCCGAAGCTGCGGGGCAGGCCCGTCGTCGTCGGCGGAGGCGTGGTGCTGGCAGCCAGTTACGAGGCGCGCCGCTTCGGGGTGCATTCGGGGATGCCCACCGGCAAGGCCCGGCTGCTGTGTCCCGGTGTGATAGTCGTCTCGGGGAGGTTTTCCGACTACGGGGCGATCAGCGACACGGTCTTTGCAGCCTGCCGCCGCTTCACTCCCCTTGTCGAACAGACGTCCATCGACGAGGCGTTTCTCGACGTGTCCGGCGCTCATCATCTGTTCGGCAGCGGTGCCGAGATCGGGGGGCGAATCAGGGCCGCGGTCCTCGACGAGACCGGTCTCGTCGTGTCGGTCGGTGTGGCCCGCACCAGATTCCTCGCCAAGGTGGCCAGCAGGGTGGCCAAACCCAATGGTCTGGTGACGGTACCCGTCGACGACGAGCTGGCCTTCCTGCACCGGCTTCCAGTCCGCTTCATATGGGGAGTGGGACCGGTGACCGAGGCCAGGCTTGCAACGCTCGGCATCGTCTCGGTTGCTGATCTGGCGAACACTCCGTCGGCAGCATTGGCCGGCCGGCTGGGCACGGCTGTCGGGCGCCATCTGCTGGCTCTGGCGTGGAATCGCGATTCGCGTCGCGTCGAGGCGCGCCGCCGCGCCGGGTCGGTGGGGGCGCAGAGCACTTTCGGCCGCGACGTCGAGTCACCGGCTGTTCACCGCCGGGTGCTGATGCGCCTCAGCGAGCGGGTGGGGGGCAGGCTGCGCGCCAAGTTCCGCGCCGGACGAACCATCACGGTCAGAGCGCGTTTTTCCGACTTCGAGACGGTCACCCGGCGTACCACCGTGCGGGTACCGGTGGCGTCTACAGCCGGCATCTACACCATATCCACGGAGCTGCTGAAGGTCCTCCTCGTCGACCGGGCCGCCGGTCGCGGCCTTCGGCTGCTGGGCGTTTCAGTCTCCAAGCTGGCGTACTCGCCTCATGTGCAGCTCGAACTTCCGTTCGCCGACCTTGCGGTGGTCCCCGGCAGAGGAGGCGGCCTGCGTGACCAAGCCGAGCTGCGACTCGACACTGCCGTCGACTCGCTGCGGAACCGTTTTGGCAAGAGGGCCGTCGGTCGGGCTTCGGTACTTCTCGACTCCCGCGGCCGAGGTCTGGTACCCGACGAGTTTTCGGAGTTGATGACCAGGCAAGACGTGTGAACCCGGCTCACCCGTCTCCGGCGAGGGCGGACAAGACGGTTTCTCCGCCGGCATCGCCCGACGTGACAGGGACGACAGCCACATGCTGGGCGCCGGCTGATGCATAGGCGGCGATCCGGCTGCGTACGGCGGCCTCGGATCCGACTGCGGCCACTGCCTGCAGCAGCTCGACCGGCATCGCCGCGGCGAGTTCGGTGACCGGCCGGCCGCTGCGGGCGTCGGAAACCAGATCGGCCCAGCCGGCCGCGGTGAACATTTCGCCGTATCCGGGAGCTGCCAAGTATTGGGCGACCTGGTCGGAGAGTTGTTTCAGGGCTCCGTCGTCGGGTTCGATGGCAGCAGCCACCCACACCGCCAGCGGGGGGCCTGCGAGTTCGTCGAGCAGGGAACGCTGCCTGGCAACCTGGTCGATGGTGACCAGGTTGAGCACAGAGCGGTCGGCCATCACCGCAGCCACCGCGGTCGCCCGGCGGCCGAACGCGGCTACGGTGACGTGAGCCTCCATTGCAGGGAATGTGGTGAGGCGGAACCCGCGGCTCCGCACCGGACCGTCGGCAAAGTCGGATCGTCCCCCCTCGAGCACCTGGCGTACGATCGACACCGCAGCTGCCAGCCGTTGTGGCCCCTGATTCCAGGCCCGGCCGTGCCACGCTGCGACGATGGCACGTGTGGAAACTCCGATGGCGAGGCGTGCCGGCCGCCTGCCCAGAGCGCTGACCGACGCTACGCCCATGGCCATGCCGACGGGGGTGTGGACTCCCACCGCCAACGGCCCGATGGTGATCGTGATTCGCTTCGTTTCCCGGGCGACCGCCCCTGCGAAGGCAAGAGCGTCGAATGAGTCCATTTCCCCTGCCCACAGCTCGGAGTACCCGTAACGGTCGGCGAGGGCGGCCACGGCCAGGTTCTCCAGCGGCGGACGGTTCCGCCAATAGGGGACTACAACTCCAAGGCTCATGTTGCCTCCCGTCGGATGGGGTGCCGTCCGTGCCCGCCTCGCGAGGCCGGCCCTTCACCGCGGATGGAGGGCGCAGACATGGGAGCGGTCCTAGCCGACCCGTTGTCTCTTCGACTCCGCCCAGGAGAGGTCGCTGTCGATGCCGGGGTCGCGGGGCAGCCCGAGGATGCGCTCTCCGATGACGTTTCGCAGCACCTCCGCCGTCCCGCCGCCGATGGTGAGGGCCGGGGAGAAGAGGAACCCCCAATGCCACTCATCCACCTCGCTTCCGAGCGGACCTTCGCTCGTGAGCATCCCCCCGGGTCCTGTCAGGTCCTTGGCGAGGTCCATCACGTGCTGACCGTGACGGTCGGCCATCAGCTTCTTCACCGCCACTTCGGGGCCGGGAGTGCGACCATGGACCAGGTCGGTGAGGACCTTCAGGCCGATGAGGCGCATCACCTCGGATTCGATGTGAACCCGAGCCATCCGGTCCCGCTGCTTGCCGGACAGTATCTTGCCTGCCGCCAGCTCCACGAGTGCCGACGTCCGGGGACCCATACCCCACAGCACACCACCGCTGGAGAGAGACATCCGCTCGTTGGCCAGCGTCTGCTTGGCGAGACGCCAGCCGTCGTGCAGGTCACCGACGACATTGTCGGCGGGTATACGCACCTCGTCGAAGAACACCTCGTTGAAGTGGCGGCCGCCGGTCATCTCGACGATGGGCCGGACCTCAATACCGGGCGAGTCGACGGGGCAGATGAAATACGTGATTCCCCGATGTTTCGGCTGGTCGGGGTCTGTTCGTGCCAGCAGGATGCCGAATTGGGCGTAGTCGGCATACGACGTCCAGATCTTCTGACCCCGGATCACCCACTCGTCGCCGTCGCGTTCCGCCCGGGTTGCCAGGCCGGCCAGATCGCTGCCGGCGTCGGGTTCGGAGAACATCTGACACCAGATCTCGGAGGCTTCCAGCAGGGGCCACAGGTAGCGGTCGCGCTGGGCGTCGCTGCCTGCAGACAGGATCGTCGGACCGGCCCAGCCGATTCCGATCGGGTTATCGAGGCTGGTGATGCCGGCCGCTTCCAGCTCCTGAGTGATGATCAGGCGATGCATCGGGTCTGCGTCGACACCCCAAGGTGGCGGCCAGTGAGGCGCCACGTAGCCGGCCCGGGCCAGTTCGACCTGCGTGGGCGCCGGGTTGGCGGCCAGCCAGTCTCGCACGGCAAGCCGACGGGGGTCGTCGGCGGAGGGAAGGTCGAAGTCCATGGCTCACCGTCCGTCGCGTATGAACACGGTACCTGTGAACATGGCGACTATGCGAGCGTCGGCGGGCCGCGACACGGTGACCCTGTAGGTGGCCAGGCTCCGTCCCCGAGTGATCTCCTCAGCAGTTGCCTCGAGCACGTCTCCTTCCCGAGCTGCTGCGGTTATGGCGAGATGGGTATCGATGGCGACGGCTGCAGGACCGGCGGCATTGGACGCCAGGCTGAATGCACAGTCTGCAAGGGAGAATATCGCTCCTCCATGCGCCACACCGTGAAAGTTGATGTGATCGGCGCCCACCGTCATCGCGAGCACGATCGGGTCTGCGGACGTCAGCTCGGCTCCCAGTCCCACGGCGTAGGGATCGGCGTGCAGCAGTTCCCCGATACGGGTGTCGCCGCTCAGGTGTCGTCCTTCAACGATCCCACGAGCTTCCACGCGCTGGGAAGCAACATCCCGGCGACGGCGATCTTCACCAGGTCGCCGATGACGAAGGGCGCCATGCCCAACTCGACGGCCTTGGTTGCCGACACTCCGAGTTGGTGTGCCAGCCAGGTGACTCCGAACACGTAGATGATCGCATTCCCTGCCAGGAAGGCCGGCATGGCCGTTGCAACATTGCGGTCGTGGCGGCGTTCGGCGAGATAGCCGACAAACCATGCCGCCACCACGAACCCGATGAGATATCCGCCGGTGGCGCCGGAAACGACATCCCATCCCGACTCGCCCCCGGCGTAGAAAGGGAGGCCGGCGGCGCCGAGCGCCACGTAAACGAGTTGACTGGAAGCCCCCGCCGCCGACCCGAGGGCCGCCCCGGCGAGAAGGACGGCGAAGGTCTGGCCGGTGATCGGCACCGGGGTGAACCACAGCGGGATCTCTATCTGCGCGGCGGCGGCCGTCAGCAGGGCAAAACCGACGACGAGGGCACCGGTGGCCGCGGCACCGCGGCTCATTACAGGTGCGGTGATGACGGGCGGGGCGTAAGTCTGCATCAGGTCATTATGGCCGCCCCAACCGGCGGAGGACGGGTTCTCAGATGTGAGCCACAAGTTGGCCGATCGAAGCGACCCGCCCTCAACACGCCTGCCGATCATGCCGATCCTGTGGGGGTGAACAGGTTTATCGGCGTGGTGGTGGTCGTCGTGGTGACGGTGCTGGCACCGCCGGAGGCAGGAGCGAATGCGGCGACAACGTCCACGGGAAGGGTGCGTGCCGATGCCCCCATTCAGGCTGCCGGCTTCATGTTCGGGCGTCTCCGTATCCCCACCATCGGGGTCGACGAACCGGTCCGCGAAGGAGTGGCGATAGCCGTCATCGACATCGGCGTGGCCCATTGGGTGGGAACGGCTTCACCGGGCGGGCAGGGAAACGTCGTTCTCGCCGGCCACCGCACGACACATTCGGCACCGTTTCGTGATCTGGATCGTCTCCGCCGCGGCGACCGTTTGTTCCTTGCCGGTTTCGGCGGTACCGAGGCCGTATATCGGGTGACCGAGGTTTTCGTCGTGACGCCGCGCGATGTATGGATTACCTACGACTTGGAGTTGCCGACCGTAACGCTGTTCGCCTGCCATCCCAAGGGTTCGGCCACCCATCGCATCGTGGTCCGAGCCGTGCTGGCGTCACCGGTGCCTCTCAGCTGAGCTGGTTGCCTGCCATCGGCGGAGAAGACGCTGAAGCTACCCCGCCCATGTGCCGCCGCGCCCGCGGCGAGGCCTGAATGCCTGCGACATCTGATCCCTGGAGAAGTAGTCGCCGGGCACCGAGCCCGAAGCTGCATAGTGGTACAGCGCGGTTTGGAAAATACCGCTGAGGGTGGAGGTGACAACGGCCACCAGGGCGACCCAGACGATGGCGATCGTGAGGCCGATGGCGGCTGCAGCTCCACCGGCGCTGATGCCTGCTGCTCCGATGGCAAAACCGGGGATGGCGGCCACGAACCCGAGCAGCCCGAAGCCGATGTTGGCCGCCACTTGTTCCCCCCAAGTCTTCTTGAGCATCGACCCCGATCTCTTCATGGCGTCACCGACAGACGCCCCTTCGATGACCAGCACCGGGATGACGAGGAACGTTATCAGGGACCACGCCGCTCCGAGGAGACCGACGAAGAGGCGGCCGAGGCCCTCGAAGCGCTCCTCGAGAGCGCGCAAGATCATGGAGACCGTTGCTGAGACCAACGCCCACCCGAAGATGGCACCCACATGCCGGGCGGCGCCTCTCAGGGCCGACTTGACGGTGGGGTCGCCGCCGGTGAGACGCTCGTTGGCGGCAGAGACCAGCGCCGCGTTGAAGAAGATCGTGATGAAAGCCAACAGGACGTACAGGGCGACGAGGACCAGCCAGGTTCCGGTGCTGGCATCCTCAGTGAACGTCTCCGGGTTGCTGAGCACCAGCGGATAGACGAAGGTTGCTATGGCGATGAGGGTGGCGGCTGCCGATATGACGGGGAGCAGCATCAGCTCCTTGTCCGCCATTAGGACCCGCCACGATGCCTTGGCGAGCTGAACGGTGCGGGAAATGCGGCCCATGCGCGTAGATTACCCCCCAACCGGGGACACCGGGAGAGGGTTCTCGTCTCTGCCGTCGCCGAGCCGACTGTTGGCAGTCCTGGTTTGTCGGATGCCACCGATAACATCCCTGGGTGGATCCGTTTCCGATCCCGGAGAAGAAGCAGCGACTGCCCCGGTGGCCTTTCGTCCTTGGAGCGGTCCTTCTCCTGTTGGGTGTGGGCATCGGGGTTGCCCTCACGCGGTCGGTGCCCTACTACGCGGTGGCTCCGGGCACGGTGGAAGACGTCACCGACTTTGTGAGGTTTGGCGACGAGACCGAAGTCTTCGATACCCGCGGCGACTTCTTCTTCCTTACGGTGTTCCTCAACGAGGTCAACGTGTTCGAATACTTGGAGGCGTTGATCGACGACAGTGTCGACCTGCGCCGCCGCGACGTCATCCGACCCGAAGGGGTGTCACCGGAAGAGTTGACCCGGCGCAACCTAGACCTGATGGAGGAGTCGAAGCAGAAGGCGATCTTCGTCGCTCTCAGCGAACTGGGGTATGAGGCCACGTTCGGTGGAGATGGAGCGTTGATCGTCGGGGTGGTGCCCGACACCCCCGCCGACGGTGTACTCCTCGAACAGGATGTGATCGTGGCGGTAGACGGCCGGACGGTGGAGGTGGCCACCCAGGCGGTTTCGATCCTTTCGGAATACAGCCCCGGGCGCGCAGTCCATCTCGATGTGGAGCGCATCGTTGGGGAAACCGCCGATGACATCGAGACGATCGGTTTCGATCTGGTATTGGTGCCGAATCCGGACGACGAAACCCGGGGCTTCGTTGGAGTGTTCCTCGACACTTTGAACCTGAACATCGACTTTCCCGTCGAGGTGGAAATCGACTCGCAGAACATCGGCGGTCCCTCTGCCGGCCTGATGTATACGCTCGGAATCATCAACGAGCTCACAGAGGGTGACCTCACAAGGGGCCACCTGATCGCGGGCACCGGCACCATCGACTTCGACGGTTCGGTTGGTGCCATCGGAGGTGTCAAACAGAAGGTGGTCGGGGCACGGCGGGCAGGTGCTGAATATGTGCTGGTCCCCGGTGGGAACTTCGACGATGCAGTGGTGGCAGCCGACGGGGAGCTGGAGATCGTCCGCGTGGAGACCCTCGCCGACGCTCTCGAGTTTCTCGATTCGCTACCTACTGCAGGGAGCTTCCAGGCCCAGGGTCCCTGACGGCGAGCCGCCGCTCCCGATCTGATGCACGGCCGGAGCCGCTCGGCTGGGTACGCTTTCTGAGGTGTCTGCCAACGAGTCCGACTTTTCCATCGTCCGCCGTGGCTACAAGCGGTCCCATGTGGACAGGCACATCCGCGAGCTGAGACTTCGCCTCGAATCCGCTGAAGCGGAACGGTCAGAACTTCGGGAGCGCCTCGCCGAACTCGGCCTCGACGAGGCCGGGGATCTGCAGAGCGAGCTGGAGAGGGTGTCTGCGGATGTGGGAAAGATCATGCAGGCAGCTCGGGAAGCCGCCGAGGGCATGCGGTCGCGTGCCGGGGACGATGCGGCCCGCTGGGTCGGTGACGCCAGGGTCGAAGCTCGGATCACCGCCGAGGCGGCAACGGCGGACGCGGTCGCGATGCGTCGCGACGCCTGGAACGTGGGCAGTGAGATGCTGCTGCAGGCTCAGGATACGGCGGCCCGCCTGGTGAGGGAGGCTGAAGAGGAAACGTTGATGATCCAGGCTCAGGCGGAACAGGAAGCCAGCAGGCTCACCTCGTCGGCGCGTCGCGAAGCCGAGGAGGAGCGCCGGGCGGCCCGTTTCGAAGCGGAGCGGATCGTCTCGGTTGCCAACGCCGAAGCTCAGGCCCTTGTGGAGACGGCCCAGCGGGAGTCCGAGTCCATTCAGGAGAGGGTGCGGGCCATTGAGCGACGAAGGTCTGAGCTTCTGTCGGAGCTGGACACGACCCGGGTGGCACTGACCCAGGTCGAGGCCCAGATCGAGGACCGCCGACGGGGCCCCCAGCTGCCTGCGGGCGAGCTGCAGGCCGGGGTGCGGGTGATGCCGTCGGGGGGAGACAGCGAACCGGTATATCCCGATGAGCCGAAGGCGTGGCAGGCGGAGACGATTCGGCTCGTCGTCCAGGGAGATGCAGAACCGGAGTCCGAGTCCATCGATCCTGCCGAACTTGCGGCGGAGATCCAGGCGCTGCAGCAGTCGAGTGTCGAAGAGCAGCCGGAGCTGCCTGCTCGGCCGCCGGAGGATGTTGCGGAACAGGCTCCGGAGGAGATGCCGCCAGAAGTGCCCGATGAGCCGGCTGCCGGCGGCGTAGCCGGACTGTTCGCCGCTTTGCGGGGCGCGACCGCAGACAATCCTGCCAACGGTGACCTGCCCGCAGCAACCGAAACTGCCGATGCGGATGTGCCTGCGACGGCTGTGGAGGTTTTCGACGCCGTCGACATGCGGGACCGTTCCATCCTGCCTGTGCTCAACCTGGCATTGCGGGGTGTGAAGAAGACCCTGGTGGCGGTGCAGAACGAAGCGTTGGACATGCTGCGGACCGTAGGCGACGATTGGCGTCCCGACGCGGCGGCGTGGGCACTGGCCCTCGAACCCGACGTCGCAGGCCTGGTCGAGGATGCCTTCGCGTCCGGGGTAGCCGCAGTGGCGCATTTCACCGAAGCGCCAGACCTGACTGTCGACTCGGAGCCGGTGGAAGGTGCCCTCGACGAAGTCGCCTCCGCTTTGGTTTCCGCCGTCACCGATGCCATCGAGAACTCCATATCGGGAGGTCCTAGGGCCCGCAACTCAGCAGTGTCCAAAGTCGTGCGTCTATGGCGTGCGGACGATGCGGAGAGACGCCTGCGAGTGGTGGCTGCCTCGGCGTACCACAGGGGGATGGTCGCCGGCGCCGCCGCGGCCGGCATCGACGTGGAGGGAATTGCTGACGGGATTCCCTGTGCCGAATGCCCCGCAGGGACACGTTGGAACGCCGTCGACTCGCCGCCCCAGGGCAAGCAGCTGCCGCCTGCCCATGCGACGTGCAGCTGCACTCTGGCCCCGGTTGGCTGACTCCGCGCATCGAAGCCGGCGCCGGCTGAGCCGGAGACATCCGACCCTTCGGTGGCAGTCTCTCATGCCCGGCGCGGCGGTGGCTGAAGACTGTCAGCCTTCCGCCACTAGCCTCTTGGATTCATGATCAGTCGCGAGCCCGTCCCGATCCGCCCTCGCCGCAGCATGCGCAACCGCCGCTGGCTGTGGATTCTCCTCGGGGTGCTGGCGGTCGGCAGCCTCTTCTTGACTCAGCTCGTCTCACTGTTGACCGACTACGCGTGGCTCGACTCTCTCTCACGAGGAGC
>CAZIEQ010000049.1:0-11779 GCA_964538725.1 uncultured Acidimicrobiia bacterium
ACGTGGGACTCCGCCGGCTCTTGCCGTTGTCGCGACGGCCGCCACATTTAGGTGGCGCGTAGTCGATCGGGACCAACCCGGAGTTTCCCTCAGAACGGAGAAGCGCTCCTGCAACGACTCTCCTCCTTGCTCCGCCCGAGCTCGGTGATCGTCGCCCTGCGGAGCGGCCTCGCGTTACTGGTGGCGCTAGCACCCGCCGGCGCCTCTCCCCTTTCGCCATCCTGAGCGGCTGGCGTATACTCTCCGCCGCCGGTTAATTTCACTCCCCCCGCTACCCCCGCCCGCCAGTGCTGGCGGAACTCCGCCCCAGTCGGTGTCGCCGGGGAGTTGATGATCATCAACGTCGCAGCCGGATCGGCGGCCGCGGCTTCGAGGACGTCCAGGTCCGGCACAAAACCCTCGCCCCGCAGAAGCGGGTAGCGCACCGGGACGGTACCGGTCACGGTGGCGATCATCTCGTAGTTGGGCCACCCCGGGTCGGGGATCAGTACCGACTCGCCGGGATTGGCGAGGATCATGACAGACTGGGCCAGGGCGTTGATCGCCCCGACCGTCACCACGACCTGGTCTGCTGTCGCCGCGAAGTGGTTGTGGGTCACCACCTTGTCGGCAAAAGCGGCTCTCACCTCAGGAATCCCGGCATTGGGGGTGTACTTGGTGTAGCCGTCGGCGGCGGCGCGGGCTGCCGCCTCGAGGATGTGGTCGGGAGTGGCGAAATCGGGCTCACCCACCTCCAGGTGGATGACACCCGGAGTCGCCCATGCCAGGTCCATCAGCTCACGGATTCCAGATCTCGGCATGGCGGCGATCACCGCGTTCATGCTCTTCAGCGCTGCACCTCCCGCTCTTTGCGCTCTTCGATGAGAGCCGCGAGCTCGTCGGGGTAGCTGATCAGCTGATCACCGTGAATGCCGAGTTTCACCGCCGCCATTGCCAGCCCGAGGCGGACACCGTGGGTTAGGTCGTCGTCGAGCAGGCCGAGAATCACACCGGCAGCGAACGCATCCCCTGAACCGATCCGGTCCAAGGTGGTGGCCGGATGGCCGGGCAGCGAGCCCGATCCGAGCTCTCCATGCCACGCCGCCCCGCCGGCACCGGCAGTCACGACCGCCGCTCCGGCTCCGGTCAGTTCCTTCACCGTGTCGGCAACCTCGGCGGCGTCGCCGCCGACACCGAACAGATCCCCGGCGTCTTCCGCCGTCGTGATCACAACCGAAGCGGCGGCGCAGATCTCCAGCAGCGTCTCCCGCGCCTGTCCAATGGACCACAGGCTGGCGCGATAGTTGATGTCGAAGGTCACGATGGCACCGGCCTTTTGGGCGCGACGTGCTGCTTCGATGGTGGTGGTTCGGGCACTGTCCGACAGTGCCGGGGTGATGCCGGTCAGGTGCACGACGCGGGCAGATTCCAACGAGTTCCAGTCGATATCCTCGGCTGTGATGGCGGCCGCCGCCGATCCGCGACGGTCGTAGACGACAGAAACCGGGCGAGGTGGCACACTCAGCTCCACGAAGTAGGTTCCCATGCGGGCGCCGGCCACCCAGCGGACTGCGGAGACGTCGACGCCATGACCGGCGATCTCCCGCGCGGCTCGGCGTCCCAGAGGCGTGTCGGGGAGCCGCGATACCCAAGCTGCCCGCTTGCCGGCGCGGGCCACCGCCATGGCGACATTCGCCTCTGCCCCGGCGACCGTGACCCGGTAGGCCGCGGCGTCCTCGAGGCGCTCCCCGGCGGGCACCCAGAGACGCAGCATCGCCTCACCGAATGTGTAGAGGTCGTGGCTCATCGCAACGCAGCGACGAGGCTACGGCATCGGGCGGCCACCTCAGCGGCGTTCCCGACGGCTAGCGCCGACTTCGGGAAGATGGCGCCGCCGACGCCGAGGGCGGCGGCGCCGGCATCGAGAAATGCGGCTGCGTTCCCCGGCCCGACTCCTCCGGTGGGAACCAGCCGCGGCCGGCCCAACGGGGCGAGGATTGCGCTCACATATGCGGGTCCGCCAAGAGGGGCGGCGGGAAACAGCTTCACAAGGCTCGCTCCCAGGTCGAGGGCTCGTCGCACCTCTGTGGGTGTTGCAGCTCCTGGGACCATGTCGAGTTCCCATTCGGATGCGACGGCGATTACTTCGGGGATGATTGCCGGTGAAACGAGGAACGCAGCCCCGGAGGCCGCCACTGCCTGCGCCTGGCTGCGGGTTAGTACCGTGCCCGCCCCGACGGCGACCTGGGGATGGCGTGCCGCGATGGCCTTCATGACCGCGACCGGCTCGGGGGAGTCCTGGGTAACCTCGAGAGCCGTCAGCCCCGATTCCACCGCAGCCGCGGCCAGGGCCTCTGCATGCTGGGGAGGGCAGCCGCGAAGGATCCCGATCACCGGGAGTGTCTCCAGCGCATCCCCGAGAGGAGTCACCGGCGGCTCAAAGCGCGAGACATCATCTGAATCGCATAATCTATAGAACTCTGCTCTGTGAGGTGAGTGGTGGACCTTATGCAACGGATCGGCCGCGATGGACACGAGGGCGTGTTCATGGCAGCCGATGACGAAACCGGTCTGCGGGCCATCGTCGCCATCCACTCCACGACCCTAGGTCCCGCATTGGGAGGAACGAGGTTCCGGCGGTATCCCGGCGTCGGCGAGGCACTCGAGGATGTGCTCAACCTGTCGCGAGCGATGACCTTCAAAGCCGCCGCCGCAGGCCTGTCTCTCGGCGGTGGGAAGGCGGTGATCATCGGCGAGCCGTCCAGTGACAAGACGGAATCGCTGCTGGAGGAATACGGCCGCGTGATCGAGACCCTTGGTGGTCGATATCTGACTGCCGAAGATGTCGGTACGACCGTGGGCGATATGCGCGTCGTGCGCCGGGTGACCAGACACGTGACTGGGTTTCCCGAGGAGGACGGTGGATCGGGAGATCCTTCTCCGGCGACCGCACGCGGCGTGGTGGCGGCGATGCGAGCCGTTGCCGAGCGTTTGTGGGACACGCCGGAGCTCGCCGGGCGAAGGGTGGCCGTGCAGGGAGTGGGCAAGGTTGGCTCCGGCGTCGTGACGCTACTCGCGGCTGAAGGGTGCGACCTGGTGGTAGCCGACATCAACGAAGAGGCCGCGGGGCGAATTGCCTCGGGGACCGGTGCCGCGATCATCTCACCCGGTGACATCCTCCGCCAGCGGTGTGACATCCTGTCGCCGTGTGCCATCGGCCCCGTGCTCACGTCGGCGACAATCCCCGACCTCTGCTGCCGGGCTGTCGTCGGGTCGGCAAACAATCAGCTGGGAGAAGACGCCGACGCGGACCGGCTGGCGGCCGCCGGCATCCTGTACGCCCCCGACTTCGTCGTCAACGCCGGCGGGATCATCAACATCGCAGAGGAGTTGAGCACCACCGGGTACTCTCGTGATCGAGCCCAGGCGAACGTCGACCGGATCCATGACACCACGTCTTGGGTCATGGACCTTGCTGCCGACCGAGGTATCACAACGCTGGAAGCGGCGATGGTGTTGGTGCGCCGACAGCTCGAAGGAGCCCCGGCGGCTGCCACCCGCTAGTCGTCACTTTCGCCGGGCACGACTATGCGCTCGGCGACGTTATCGAGAGCGTTTTGCAGGTGAACTGTGAGTTCAGCGACTGCGGCGTCGATCCTCCCGGCCGAGCACAGCCCCAGCAGGCGGTCATGTTCGGCGATGACATCCTCGACGTTGCGTCTCGGAGCCCGTGACAGCGTCCAGTACCGAATGACATGGGTCATGAGCAGATCGATGATCCTCGACAGCCAGGCGGACGTGCAGTTTGCCAGCAGGGCGAGATGGAACCCGCGGTGGGCATCTTCCACATCGCCGCGGTTGGGATCGGAGCGGCGTAACTCGCGTGCCAGCCGATCAAAACTCGTCTGCACATGGGAGTGCCACTCACCGTCGGCGGCTTCCATCGAAGACCGCAGGGCGAGGGGTTCGAGAGCCATTCGGATCTCGTGGACTTCGTGCGCGTCTTCAACAGTGACCCGGGATACTCGAGCCCCGCGCTGGGGCGTCAGCTCCAACAGGCCTTCGACGGCGAGTCGCTGAAACGCTTCCCGCAACGGCGTCGGGCTCACCGACCAACGTTCGCCGAGCGAGGTCACATGCAGGCGCTCACCCGGTCCCAGGTCACCGGTGACGATCGCCTGGCGCAACATGCGGTCGACGAACTGGGCGCGGGTATGCGGTGGTGTTGTGTCGCTGCGGGGAGGCGGGAGGTCATCCACTGTGCTTCTCGTCCTTCCCCTAGCGGCCCGGTGTGACACTTCGTGAGTCATTCGCATAATATATATATAACTGCGGAGTGTCGTACTCCGGGCTTACGACGGGAGGATCACACCACTATGAGACAGAAACGCTATGCGGTGTGGGGGCGGAGCATTGCAATGCTCCTTGCACTCGTATTGGTAGCCGCAGCTTGCAGCGATGATGACGCCGGGTCCACAACGGTGACCAGCGCCCCCGGCGAGACCACCACTACGGCAGGCGGCAGCCAGGAAACGACGACCACGGCAGGCGGCAGCCAGCAGACCACGACGACGACCGTCGCCCAGGCGGAGAAACCCGTCATCGTGGCATCCCTGGCCGACACCCCCAACCTGATCGAGCCGCACACGTTCCGCACCACATCGGCTTACGCGGTGACCGGTGCGGTATACGAGCCGTTGATCAGACAGGAGTTCGTCGAACAGGACAACGGTCTGCTGCAAGGATCTTTCACCGATCACGTTGGTGCCGGTGCGGAATCGTTCACCATCGAAGAGACCGATGACGGTGGCCTGCTGGGTACTTTCGTGTTGCGGCAGGACGCCTTCTTCGACGACGGTGCGCCGGTGACCGCCCACGACTACAAATACGTGTTCGACCGCACGATTGAGGGTCCGGGCTATATCGGACTGTTGCTGCCATTCGTAGGTATCGCCAGCACCGACCAGATGACCGTCATCGACGACTACACGTTTGAGATCAGGACGACGGTGCAGAGCCCGCTGTTTCAGCGGTTCTTGACGTTCCAGGTGTTCGGTGCGTTGAACCAGGCACAGGCCGACGCCAATGCCACCGACGACGACCCGTGGGCCTTCGCCTATTACAACGACAAGAGCGGTGGTTCCGGCCCGTACTACGTGTCGAAGTTCGATCCCGACACCGAGGTCGTCCTCGACCCCAACCCCGGATACTGGAACGCGGACAATGTCGCCAACGCCGGTGTGATCATCAAAGCGGTCCCCGATGCCAACGAGCGGGCAAGGCTGGTGTCCAGCGGTGACATCGATGTCGCCACCGGCATCCCACCCAAGCTGCTCGCAGGACTCCAGGACGATCCCAACGTGGTTGTGTACTCGAGTCGGACGACCGGGGTCAACTACCTTGGAATGAATCAGAACATCGCGCCTCTCGACAACGTCGACGTGCGCAGAGCGATCGTTCACGCGGTCCCATATGGGGCGATGGTGGACAGTGTGATGTTCGGATTCGCTTCGCCCGCAGGTGGTGTGGTCACCTCCAACATGGAGACCTACGACTCGGCGGTGGGCGGCGGCTTCACCCAGGATCTGGCGGTTGCTCAGGGATTCCTCGACGCCTCTGGTGTCGGTGATCTCGACCTGGTGCTCGGAGTGCGCGAGTCACGGCTCGAGGACCAGGAAGCGGCGGTGCTCATCCAGGACGCTCTGCGTCAGATCGGCATCACCGTCGATGTGCAGATACTGCCCGACGGCGACTTCGCCGCCAAGATCAACGCTGACGAACTGCCGCTGTTCATCCACGACTGGTTCTCATGGGGTGAGGACCCCTTCTATCAGATGACGTTCCTCACCACATGCGGTCAGTTCGTCAACTATGCGCGATTCTGCAGCGAAGAGTACGACGGGCTGGTTCACACCGGCACGTTCACGCTCGATGCTGCGACACGCAACGACGTGTCGTCCCAGGCGCAGACGATCTTCTACGACCAGGCCGTGTGGGCTCCACTTTGGTCGGCGGACCGTACGGTGGTAGCCGGCAAATGCGTGACGGGAGTAGTCCAGGACTACACCCGGGTCCCGGTCTTCCATCTGATGACCAAGACAGACGAGTGCTGATCGACTAGACCCGCCGACGATGTGGCCGGGGCTCCGGCCCCGGCCACATCTTTACGCTTGGGGACCGCAATGTGGAGGTATCTCGCCAGGAGGATGCTCATCTCGGTGGCCACGATCGTGGGCATCGTGGTGGTCGTATTCTTCATCGTGCGGGTGTTGCCCGGCGATGCCGCCGCCGTGCGGGCAGGGCCCTACGCCAGTCCCGAGAAAATCCAGAATATCCGCGACCAGTTCGGTCTCGACGATCCGCTGCCTGGGCAGTTCGTCGGCTACGTCGGTGATGTGTTCAGCGGAGATCTCGGCACCTCGATCCGCACCGGAGGCTCGGTGACGGAGGAGCTCTTCCGCCGCCTGCCGGCGTCGCTGGAGCTCGCCTTCTACTCGGTGTTGCTGGCGGTGATGATCGGCATACCCGTTGGGATCATCGCCGCCGCGAGGCGGGAAACCTGGGTTGATCGCGCGGCCCGCGTCGTAGCCGTGTTGGGCTCGTCGATGGCTTTCTTCTGGCTGGGTTTGCTGCTCACGTACTTCTTCTTCTTCAAGCTCGGCTGGTTCCCGGGCCCCGTAGGGCGCCTGGCAGTGGGAACCGAACCGCCGGGCACCATCACGACCTTTTACACCGTCGACGCTGCCTTACGCGGTGACTTCGGTCTGATGTTCGAGGCGTTCCGCTACCTGACCCTGCCGGTTGTCACATTGGGGTTCGTGCTCGCAGCTCCCATCATCAAGATCGTGCGGTCGGCGATGATCGAGGCGATGGACAGCGAACATGTGCGCACGGCTCATGCCCTGGGGGTGCCTGCCCGCCAGGTGCTGTTCCGTGACGGGTTTCGTAATGCTCTGCTTCCGGTGACCACGGCGATCGGCATCGTCTTTGGCTACATGCTTGGGGGCAACATCATCGTCGAGCTGATCTTTGCCTGGCCGGGCGTTGGGAGATACGCGTTCCAGGCTCTCCAAGTGAACGACCTCGAGGCACTGCAAGGGTTCGTCATCGTCGTCGGGGTTCTGTACGTGATACTCAACGTTGCCATCGACTTCGCATATGCGTGGATAGACCCCCGCATCCGACTGGGCCAGAAGGTGCAGGCGTGACCGGCACACCGAGCAGATGAGTGCCACCGAGGAGATGCCCGGAGTCAGCACCGCAGGCTTCGTGCCGCCTCGGGTGGAGATCGGGGTGGCGGAACTCTCATTCGTACGCCGCAAGCCGCTGGCAGTTGTCGGCATCGTGATCCTGTCCGCCTATGTGCTGTTGGCCGTCTTCGGTCCCCTCTTCGTCGACAACCCGGTTGCCACCAACCCGCCGGATGCCCTGCTGCCGCCTTCGGGTGCCCATTGGTTCGGCACCGACAAGTTCGGGCGCGACGTCTTCGCACGGGCCGTGCACAGCGCTCGTCTCGACCTCACCATCGGTGTCTTCATAGCGATCAGCGCCATGGTGATCGGGTCGCTCATCGGCGTTGTGGCCGGCTACTGGGGAGGGCTTGTCGACGAAACCCTGATGCGGCTGACCGACATCGTGCTCGCCTTCCCGGGTTTCGTTTTGGCGCTGATCCTGGTGGCCGTGCTCGGGAACAGCACTTTGAATGTGGGAGTCGCGGTCACCGCGGCGTTCATTCCGTATTTCATACGTCTCACCCGCGGGCAGGCTCTGGCCGAACGTGAACTGGAATACGTCGATGGGGCCAAACTGGCAGGGAATCGTCCGCTGCGGGTCGCTTTTCGCCACGTGCTCCCCAACTCCCTGAACCCGTC
Source organism: uncultured Acidimicrobiia bacterium (assembly GCA_964538725.1). Taxonomy (GTDB): domain Bacteria; phylum Actinomycetota; class Acidimicrobiia; order Spongiisociales; family JAOTWH01; genus CAZIEQ01. Next base: position 7,851 of record CAZIEQ010000049.1, read on the forward strand.
GCTCGTCACCGGCACCCTCGTTGCCGGCTGGGCGATTCTCACAGTTTCCGGCCTCGCCTTTCTCGGTGTCGGTATCAAACCGCCGACTGCGGAGTGGGGTGTGATGGTCAGCGAAGGGGCCCGTGACATCGACGCCGGCCAGTGGTGGACATCCCTGTTTCCGGGCGGGATGATCGTGCTCGCGGTGATGGCTTTTCACTTCATAGGCGACGAGTTCGGAGGGGAGGACATCTGAGCCTTCTCGAGGTGCGTGCACTCACCGTCGGTTTGGAGCGCAGCCCTGCTTCGCTGCTGCGCGACGTCCAATTCTCGGTAGAGCCCGGCGAAATCGTCGGCATCGTGGGCGAGTCCGGATCAGGCAAGACGATGGCTTCGCTCGCCATCATGGGCCTTCTCCCCAAAGGCATTGAGCTCCGCGGCGGAAGCGTGATTCTCGACGGCCGAGAGCTGGTCGACGCGGGGGAAATACGACGCAGTGCCAGCGACATGGCCATGATCTTCCAGCATCCCAGAGCGGCTCTCAACCCCACCATGCGGGTTGGACGTCAGATCGCTCGAGTCATGATGCTCAACCAGCAGATGGATCGCAGCACAGCCGAAGAGACCGCCATCGACATGCTGCACCGTGTGGAGATCGCCGGCGCCGGGCGCGTGGCTCGTGCCTACCCACACCAGCTGTCGGGTGGGATGTGCCAGCGAGTCATGATTGCCATGGCTCTCGCCTGCCGTCCCCGGGTCCTCATCGCCGATGAACCGACCACCGCGCTCGATGTGACGATCCAGGCACAGATCTTCGACCTCATCCGCGACCTGGTCGCCGAGACCCATGCCGGGGTGATACTCATCACCCACGATCTAGCCGCAGTGGCGGAAATGTGTGATCAGATAACGGTGCTGTTCGGGGGGCAGGTGATGGAGCACGGATGGCGGCACGACATCTTTCGACGAACCGCGCATCCCTATACGAAGTACCTTCTCGACGCGGTGGAGAAGGATGTCGATCCCAACGTCGTCGACGAAGGCGTCGACTTCTCTCTCGTAGGGTGCAGGTTCGGCCATCGCTGCCCTCATGTCTTCGAGCAATGTGCCGAGTTCCCTCCACTCGTGCCGGTAGGTGATGGACACACTTCGGCGTGTTTCCTCAATCTCAGGGAGTCGCAGGTTGGCTCCTCTGCTTGACATCAAGGGACTGCGCAAGACCTTCGGTCACGGCCGACGGGCGGTACCGGCCGTGCGCGGCATCGACCTGACCGTCGAGCACGGAGAGACCGTGGGTGTGGTCGGTGAATCGGGATGCGGCAAGACCACGCTGGGGCGTGTTGTGGTCGGCCTCACCGACGCCACACAAGGTTCGATCTCGTTCGACGGGCAGCCGCTCGACGGCAGGATCGCGCAGAGAGAGTGGCGGCGGCGAATCCAAATGGTTTTCCAGCACCCTGCACAGTCTCTGAACCGCAAGATGCGAGTAGCCACCACACTGGCCGAACCGCTTCGGCTGCTGCGCCGAGTGTCGAAGGACGAGGCCGACGGCCTCATCGATGACGCGCTGCGACTGGTCGGCCTCGGCGCCGCCTATCGCCGCCGTCGGCCCCGCGAGCTCTCCGGAGGACAGCAGCAGCGTGTCGCCATCGCCCGAGCCCTCGTATCGGAACCGGATCTGGTCGTTCTCGACGAGCCCACCTCGAGTCTGGACCAGTCGGTGCGAGGACGTATCATCTCGCTGCTTCGGTCGATCCAAGATGAACGTGCCGTCGCCTATCTATTCATCAGCCACGACTTGAGCACCGTGCGGCGCATCGCCGATCGGGTCGCCGTCATGTACCTGGGCCGCGTTGTCGAAATCGCCGACACCGCTGCGATATTCGAAGACCCGCAGCACCCCTACACCAAAGCATTGCTTTCGGCGGCACCGACCATGGACCTCGACACCACCCGCACCCGTATCGTCCTAGAAGGGGAAACGCCCAGCCCTAGTGAGCTGCCTGCCGGCTGTTCGTTCCAGGACCGCTGCCCGCTGGTTCACGACCGCTGCCGTGTCGAGGAGCCGCAGCTATCCGCCACACATGAGGCGCGCCTCGTCGAGTGCTTTGCCATCTCCGGCAGCCTCAACCGGTGATCGCCTGCACCTCATCGGGATCGAGGTAGACCATCACACGTTTGATCTTGGCGTCCTCGATTTCTATGACCTCGGTGAACTCGATGGAGTACGTCTTACCGGCCGGGGACGTCCCTGAGCTCTTGAACTCGACGACCGCGGTGACACCGTCCGTCACCAGTGCTTCGATCGACATCTGCTCGTCGGGGAGGGTGCGGTGCAGCTCGTCGAGATGAGCGCGGATGGGGCCGACTCCATGCTGCCAATCGCCCAGCGGACTCCAGTAGGCCGCATCGTCGTGGTACAGAGCTACCAAACCCTCCACGTCCCTGGCGTTGTAACGGTCGACGATCAGCCGCACGAGTTGGCGGGCGGCACGCTGCTCCCCTGTCAAGGCTCTCCTGCGGTCGCGGCATGAACGTAGCATCCCTCACCAGGTGCCGACATGGGGAGTGTGACCGGTAGATGGGTACACATCGAGCGATCGGCCTGCTCTTGGGAAGTTCGGTGGCGCCGGGACGGCTCGCCGAGGCCACCCGGGCCGCAGAGGAGGGCGGGTTCGACGAAGTGTGGCTGGCCGAGGACTTCTTCTTCACCGGCGGTGTGTCCGGCGCCTCGATAGCACTGGGGGCAACCGAAAGTATCACCGTTGGGCTGGGTGTGGTGTCTGCAGTCGTCCGTCATCCGGCGCTGCTCGCCATGGAGATCTCGACGATCTCGGGAGCCTACCCGGGCCGGCTCATCGCGGGGGTTGGGCTCGGTGTGCCCGCGTGGATCCGTCAGATGGGATTGCATCCCAAGTCTCCGATGGCGGTGATGCGCGCCTGCGTTTCCTCGGTGCGGAGCCTGCTGCGGGGGGCCGAGCTCACGACCGGCGACGGCCCCTTCCACTTCGACCGCGTCCAACTGACATACCCCGAGTCGGGTGAACCGACTCCCGTCCATATGGGGGTGACCGGTCCCAACATGTTGCGGCTGTCCGGTGAGATCGCCGATGGGTCGGTGCTGTCGGTGACGGCCGGCGATGAATATGTCCGCTGGGCACGGCAACGTATCGATGAAGGCCGTCTCAGGGCCGGTCGTGCGGGACCTCATCGGGTCACGGTCTTCGCCCTCTACTCGGTCGACGAAGACGGAGAGGTCGCCCGCAACATCGCGCGTGCCCCACTCGCCTTCTACCGCTCAATGGGTGTCAACGCACTGTCGGACGTATACGGCATTTCGGATGAGTTGCGGCGCCTCATCGACGAGGGCGGCTACGAGGCAGTGCTGGCCGGAATGCCCGACCGCTGGATCGAGGATCTGACCGTTGCCGGCACGCCGCAGCAGGTCGCGGCCAAGATCAGGGCCTTGTACGACAGCGGCGCCGACTCGGTTGCCCTGTTTCCCCTCCCCAGCGACGAGGTCGACCGGGTGATCGCTTTGACGGTATCCGAGGTGCTGCCGGTGCTCAGCGGGTAGGCGACTCGTCGCCTCCTTGCAATCGCGAGGGCGATTGATAGCCGAAGGCACTGCGGTGGCGGAGCACGTCGTTGTTCTCGTGGAGAATGGCGACTCGGCCGTCCACGACGCGAAAAACGTCCACTCCGTGGTTGGAGTACTGGTCGCCGTGGACGGTCGTCGCCTTCTCGCTCCACACAGTGGCGGCCCATTCGCCATCGACGATCACATTGTCGATGCTGAACTCGAGGTCGAGCAGCATCTTCGTGTTGGAGTCGAGAAATGCCCTGGCCTCATCTATGCCGCGATATGTGCCCCGACCGAGGAACCGCACCTCGACTTGATCGGACATCGTCGCCAGCATGCCCTCGGGCTCGCCGGCTAGGAACGCCGC
>CAZIEQ010000050.1:0-11771 GCA_964538725.1 uncultured Acidimicrobiia bacterium
GGCTGGCGGGCTGGCGGGATCCGGTGGGGAGGCCAGCGGCGACCGCAGCGTGCGGGTTGGTGGCCTTGGAATCGTCGACCCACGACACCCCGTCCCACACACCAACGGCGCTGCGACGGTGAGCGGGACGGCGATACCGTGCCAGTGCTGTGCAGACGTGGCCCAGATCGGCCCCGAATCGTGCACCCGCCGCCGCGGCTGCGGCTACATCGAGGAGCAACGCCGGATCCGCCCAGGCACGGTCGGCGCGCCACAGGTTCTCCACAGGGCAGCTGTCCTCACCCAGCCAGAAGCGATCCCCTGCAACGCCTGCGGCCGGCATGCGCCGTCTTCCCGACACCGGGACGAGTGTGCCTCCGCCACGGGCGGCGAGTCGGGTGGCCTCCTCGTCGTCGACATCGAAGATGACGGCATCTGCCGCCGACTGACGCTGCGTGATCCTGCCTTTGGCCTCCTTGTATGCCTGATAGCTGCCATGCCAGTCGAGATGGTCGGGAGCGACATTGAGCACCACCGCGGTGTCGGGGCGGAACCGATCCGCAAAGCGAAGCTGGAAGCTGGAGGCCTCCACTACCAACACGTCGGCGTCACCGTCGGCGGCGTCGGAGAAGGCTGCTCCGATGTTGCCCACTGCAACCGCTCGCCGGCCTGCCACCATCAGAATCTCTGCGATCAGCGCTGTGGTCGTCGTTTTGCCGTTGGTGCCGGTGACGGCCACGATCGGAGCCGAGGCATGACGGAACGCATACTCGATCTCCGACCAGACTTGCAGGCCGGCGGCAGCGGCGTCGAGCATGGGCGGTGACAGCTCGCCGAAGCCGGGGCTGGTGACTACTGCCTCCGCTCCGGCAAGGAAGAGTGGATCCCAGTCCCCCGTCTTCACTGTGAAGCCTTCGGCTCCAAGGCGCCGCCCGGCGTGGAAGTCACGGTCGTAGACAACGACCTGATCGCCGGCCCGGGCCGCCAGCGCTGCCGCCGCCCGCCCACTCACCGCCGCTCCGAGGATGAGCAGTTTCAAGGCAGGACTCCCTTGGCGAAATCTTCGGCGGTGATGAAATCTCCATAGAAGAACCCGAGACCGAGGGCAACTGCCATCCCGGCGACGATCCAGAAGCGGACGATCACAGTTGTCTCCGGCCATCCCTTCATCTCGAAATGATGGTGGATGGGAGCCATGCGGAAGATCCGCCGCCCCAGCATGCGGAACGAGGCGACCTGCAGGATCACCGAGAGGGTCTCCATGACGTAGAGGCCTCCGAGCAGGACGAGCAACAGATGAGTATTGGTGAGCAGGGCGAAGGCTGCCATCGCCCCGCCGAGCGCCTGTGAGCCAACGTCTCCCATGAACACCTGCGCCGGGGCACTGTTCCACCACAGAAACCCGGCGACCGCGCCGGCGAGCGCCGCAGCCAACATGGCCAGATCCAATGAGCCCTCGACGCCATAGAAGTCGAGGTGGCGAAACTGCCAGAACCCGATGATGGTGAACGCGCCGAAGACGAGTGCGGAGGAGCCGGCAGCGAGACCGTCGAGGCCGTCGGTCAGGTTGACCGCGTTGGCGGTTCCGGTGAGGAAGAGCAGCACCCACACGGCGTAGAACGGGCCCAGATCCCATCCGAGGCTGCGGGTGAAGGCGACCTCCGTGCTGACGTCGGCGGCAAACGCCCCCCAGGCGAACAACCCGGCAACGGTGAGTTGACCGAGAAACTTCCAACGTTTGCGGAGTCCGAGGTTGTGCGCCCGGCGCACCTTCGAATAGTCGTCGAGAAACCCGATCATCGCCATGCCGGAAAGGGCAAGCAGCGCCAGCAGGCCCTCCGGCTGGAACTCCCGAGAGCCGAGCTGGAATCCTCCGTCAGGTGTCCACAGGCGCAGATGAGCGAGCCCGAAGGCGACCACTACCGCCGCCACGATGACGATGCCGCCCATCGTCGGTGTGCCGTGCTTGTGGCGATGTTCGGTCACATCCTCCTGGATGAACTGGCCGATGCCGCGCCGCCGCAAGACTCTGATGGCGACCGGTGTGGAGAAGATCGTGATGAAGAAGGCCAACGAGGCGGCGAAGAGGAGGGCGATCATCGGGCTGCCTCCTCTGCCAGCCTTTCGGCAAGTCCTTCGAGGTGAACGACTCGGGAAGCCTTCACCATCACGGCGTCGTGGCCGGCGATGCGGCTCATCACCGCCTCGTAGGCGTCGTCGGCGTCCACCACCGATACCGCACCAGGACCGTAGCCTTCGGCGATCCCCGGATCTTCCCCGACGACCACAGCGCTGAAACCGAGCGCGGCGGCGAGGCGGCCTATGCGCAAATGCTCCTCACGGGCCACCGGGCCCAGTTCCGCCATCAGACCGAGCACGGCCAGGGGAGATCCAACCATCTCGGCGACGGTTCGCAGCGCCGCCTCGGTGGAGTCGGGGTTCGCGTTGTAAGCATCGTTGATGACGACGAACCGGCCACGATGGATTTCGAACCGCCACGCCGCGCCCCGTGCCTGCTCCAGCCCTGCTGCAATGTCACCCAGGCCGGCTCCCACGGCCAATGCGGCTGCCGCCGCCGCGGTGGCATTGGCGACCTGGTGACGGCCGGCGATTCCCAGCCTGACCCGGATCGTTCCCGACGGTGTGTGCAGTCGGAACGCGGGCAGGGCGTATCCGTCGAGTTCTACATCTGAGGCGGATACGTCGGCGCCGGCGCCGCCGAAGGTCACAACGTTTGCCCATCCGCGTTCGGTGAGCCTGGCTTCCCCAGCGGGCAGCACGGCGACCCCATCGGATCCGAGTGCTTCAACCAGCTCCCACTTACCGGCGATCAAGCCTTCAGTCGAGCCGAAGGTTTCCAGGTGCACTGCACCGATGTTGGTGATCACGGCCACATCGGGCCGTATGGCAGGCACCAGCCATGCGATGTCACCCGCACCTCGGGACCCGACCTCGACCACCAGGTGGGTGGCGTCGGTCGGGGTGCCCAGAACCGTCAACGGCACCCCCACCTCGTTGTTGAAGGAGCGCGGCGATCCCCACGCACCCGATCCGAGGGCGGCCGAAAGGAGGTCCTTGGTGGAGGTCTTGCCGGTGCTTCCGGTTATACCCACCACCGGAATCCTCATCCGGCAACGGGCGTCTGCAGCGAGGTCCCGCAGCGCTTGCAAAGTGTCTCCGACTTCGATTCGGGTCCAACCTGGCACCGTCTCTCGTTCAACCATCACCGCACCGGCCCCGGCTGCGACCGCTTTCCCCGCAAACTCGTGCCCGTCGTGGAATTCGCCGCGAACTGCCACGAACAGCTCGCCCCTGCCCACAGTTCGTGAATCGACCGACACACCGGCGATGGTGTCCGCCGGATCACCACGGAGGCGACCGCCCGTGGCGGCGGCGATTTCGCGGAGCGTCCATTGCCGGTTCACAACGCATCCAGCTCCTCGCGGACCACCACCCGATCGTCGAAGGGCATCACCCTGTCTCCGAGGTCCTGTCCCGTCTCATGGCCCTTGCCGAGAACCAGCACTGCGTCGCCGGGTCCGGCGGCCGCCAGCGCCCATCGTATGGCCCGGCGCCGGTCCGGTTCCCTCACCGGAGAGGCGCCGGCCGCCTCTGCTCCGGCCGCCACCGCGTCGACGATCGATGCAGGGTCTTCCGAGCGGGGATTGTCTGACGTGACGACCGCGATGTCGGCGCTGGCGGCCGCCCGACCCATGAGATGTCGCTTCGAGTGGTCCCGGTCCCCGCCGGCGCCGACGGCCACGATGACGCGGCGGGCCCCGCAGCGGCGAGCGGCACCGACTGCCCGCTCGATGGCTGCAGGCGTATGCGCATAGTCCACGATGGCAAGGAACCCTTGGCCTCCGTCGATGGGTTCGAAGCGTCCCGGCACCGGAACCGCCTCGTTCAAGCCGGAGGCAACGTCGGCGGGCTTCAACCCGAGAGTCAGGCAACAGGCGGCAGCAATGAGAGCGTTGTCGAGTTGGAAATCTCCCGACAGCGGCAGCGACACCGCCGCCGCGCCCGACGGGGTTGCCATATTGAAGTCGATGCGGCGGCTTCGCAGCTCGACATTCCTCGCATGGACATCTCCCCTGTCCCGGCCCACGGTCATGACCGGCAGGGAAATGGATCCGGCGAGGCGGCGCCCCCACTCGTCGTCGGTCCAGACGACCGCGCATTCGACGTCATGTGCGGTGAACAAGCGGGTCTTTGCGGCGAAATAGGCGTCCATCGTCCCGTGAAAGTCGAGATGATCCTGGGTGAGATTGGTGAACGCGGCGACGGCGAAGCGGGTCGCCTCAACACGGTGCAGTTCGAGGGCGTGGGAGGACACTTCGGCGGCCACGGTGTCGACACCTCGCTGCACCATGTGGGCGAGGAGGCGTTGCCAGTCGGTGGCCTCCGGAGTGGTGCGTACCAGCGGCAACTTCTCCCCGGCGGCCACTGCGCCCACAGTGCCGATGAGACCGACGCGGCGGCCCGCCGCCTCGAGCACGGCTCCCGTCAGGTGGACGACCGTCGTCTTCCCGTCGGTACCGGTCACGCCGACCAGAGACAGATGACGCGACGGCATGCCGTGGATGCGGGCAGCGAGGTGCGGCATGGCGGCCCGGGTGTCGGCGACCATGAGTTGGGGTACATCGATGCCGACATGCTCCTCCACACAGACGGCCGAAGCTCCCCGCGCTACCGCCTCGCCAACGTGGTGATGACCGTCGCGTCGCCGCCCCCGAATCGATATGAACAGCGACCGCAATGTGGCACAACGAGAGTCGTGGGTGGCGTCGACGACCCGCACCGTCGCGTCCCCGACGACAGTGCCGCCGACTGCGTCGGCCAGATCCGCCACGGTGACACCGTCATGCATCGGGAGGGACTCCCAGCTGGTGCAAGGCCGCTTCCATGATGCGGGCGAACACCGGCGCCGCCACCACACCGCCGAAACGGTCCTCGCCCTGAGGCGAGTCGATCACAACCGCGACGACGATCTCAGGTGCGGTCGCCGGTGCCATGCCTATGAAGCTGGCGACGACGTCGTCTTCGCTGTAGCGCTCCTCATCGGGCAGGTATTTCTCCGTGGTCCCGGTCTTGCCACCGACCCGATACCCGGGCACTGCGGCGCGTCTGCCTGTCCCTTCGAGTACCACTCGTTCCAGCATGATGCGAAGCCGTTGCGCTGTAAGCGGCGAAACGACACGCCGGCGCCTGAAAGCCACCGGCGACCGTACGCCGTCGTCATCCACCACAGCCGACACCAGGTGCGGCTGCACCCACTGCCCGTCGTTGGCGATGGTGGCGTATACGGCCGCCATCTGCAGAGCGGTGACCGAAACGCGGTAGCCGATGGCGGTGGATGCACCGCAGGTCGTCTGGCACCACTGGTCGAGTGGCCACAGGAAGCCGTCCTCCTCTCCGGGGAAATCCACTCCGGCCGCCGACCCGAGGCCGAATGCATGCAGGTATCGGAAGAGGCCTTCGTCGCCCAGCAGCTGCTCGATCTTGATGGTTCCCACGTTCGAGGAGAATGTGACTATGTCTTCCACCGACATGTAATCGTCGTGATGCTCGAGATCCCGGTACTCCTTGTCGTTGATCGTGTAGCTCTGCGGCACCTCCAGCACATCTCCAGGCTGCACGACACCCTCTTCGAGGGCGGCGGCGATCGTTACCACCTTCTGCGTCGATCCCGGTTCGTACACGTCGGTAACTGCTCTGTTCTTCATCAGCTCGGGTAACGCCGTCGCCCGGTTGTTGGGATCGAACGTCGGGAAGCTGGCCATGGCCAGAATCTCGCCTGTATCCGGGGCGAGCACGACGACGGTGCCGACTCGCCCATCCCACTCTTCCACAGTTTCGCGCAGAGCAGTTTCAACCACGTGCTGGATCTCCCGGTCGAGCGTGGTGATCAGATCACCGCCGGGCCGCGCAGGGTTGAGCTCATAAGTGCCTTGCGGAATGGGGGCGCCGCTGGGATCGCGTTCCACCACCAGGACACCAGGATCTCCGGTGAGAAGTGTGTCGTACTGGCGCTCCAGACCGGCAAGGCCTTCGCCGCTGCCGAATTCGATGACTCCAAGCACCTGAGCAGCAAGGTCACCGGCGGGATAGACGCGACGCAGCTCATCTTCGAGGGTGATCCCGCGAATACCCAGCGCGGCTACCTGCTCCCCGATACGTTGATCGAGGCGCCGAGCCAGGTAGGGAGAGCCACCCTTTGCAAGCCGGCTCATGATCTCGGCCACAGGAAGTTCGAGCAGCGGAGACAGCGACGTGGCTGCTCTCACCGGATCATCGATATCTGCCACCACGGCGCGCACCGAGACCCCGTCGACGGTGACGGCCAGCTCGTGGCCCTCGCGGTCGTAGATGGTTCCCCGTTTGGCCTCCTGCGGTTCGGTACGCAGCCGCTGTTCGTCACCGCGTTGTGCGAGCGCGGCGGCATCGGCGCCTTGGATACCGGCCAGGCGCACCGTCACCCCCACCCAGGCCACGACGAGCAGCACTCCGATGGAGAGGGTCCGTAGCCGCAGCGTGTCGACCTGCCTCGACATCAGCCCGCGCCCAAGCGGGTGTCCCCGACAGGGGGGCGCCGATTCACGGTTGCAAGCTGAGCAGCACCTTCAGCTCCGCCCAGCGATCCTCGATCCCGGCATGGCCCGGCTGGGGTCCCTCAACGGAGATGGCACTTCGTTCCTGCGGGTAAACCATGCCGGAGTCACGTGCCAGCGACTCGATACGGGCCGGGTCCTGCAGCTGCGCCACATCTAGGCGAAGATCCCAATACTCCTTCTCCGCAGCAGCTATACGGGCGTCGTAATCTTGGATCGCGAAGGCCGAACGGTCGAGAGCGAGGCGACCTTGTATCAACACGAAGAAGGCGGCAACGACGCCCACAGCCAGCACGATCCAAGGGTTGAACCACCGGCGGCGTGCCGCGGCGTCGGAGATGGCCTGCGGCCGTGGGGAGACACCGCGAGGGCGAGCGGCTGCGGACCGGCTGGTCACTGCGCCACCTTCTCTGCCGCTCGCAACCGCGCCGCCCGCGAACGGGGGTTGTGAGCCACCTCGGTGTCGGTGGGTAGCAGGGGTCGCCGTGTCAACAAGCGGAGTTCGGCCGAACGGCCGCAACCGCAGATGGGCAGGTCGGGAGGGCAGACACATCCGCGTGCTCCGTCGGCAAACCGGTGGGCTACCACGCGGTCCTCGAGCGAGTGGTATGCGATCACCACGATGCGCCCCCCAGGGCAGAGCAAAGCCATGGCCTCGTCGAGGCCGGTGCGCAGCGCGTCCAGCTCGTCGTTGACTGCAATCCGCAGGGCCTGGAAAGTGCGTCTGGCGGGATGCCGGCGGCGGCGGACCGCGGCAGGGACAGCAGCAGCGACGACGGCCGCCAGCTCGGCTGTGTCGGCAACCGGCCGGGCGGCAACGATCGCGGCCGCAATGCGCTTCGCATTGGGTTCCTGGCCGTAGCGGCGCAGGAGTCGTACCAGGTCGGCCAGCGGCCAATCGTTGACGATCGCGGCGGCGTCACCGGCGGCGTCGGGTCCCATGCGCATGTCGAGCGGTCCCCGGGCGCGAAAGGAAAAGCCGCGAGTCGGGCTGTCGAGCTGCATGGAGGAGAGCCCGAGGTCGAAGAGAACGCCGGCGGCCTCACCGAGACTCTCCCGCCGGGCCACCCCGCCCAGGGCGGCGAAGTTCGCGACGTGGACGGGGACGCCGATGCCCCCAGCCTGCGCCCGGTCCACCGCAGCGGGGTCGCGATCCAAGGCGACGACTGAGCGGCCCGCGGCGACCAGTGCTGCAGTATGTCCGCCGGCGCCAAACGTGCAATCCATCACAACGCCCGGCGGAGCGGCATCCAGCAGTCGGATGGCTTCGGACACCATCACGGGAACATGATCCGCCTGGTTCATCGTCAGCCCCCCGGAGCGCTGGCGCCAACATGGAAGCGGGCGGAGTAAGGGGCCTTCCACATGGCTTCCGGGGGGCTGACGATGAACCAGACAACATTTATCACTCACCCGCCTCAAACGATCCTTCGTCCATTTCGGCGTACTCCGAGTCGTCGGTGACCGAGGCGCTGTCGTAGCGAGCCGCGTCCCACAACTCGATGCGGTCGCCGAAGCCCTGGACGTGAGTGGTGCCGCCGGCCGTGATGCCGGCGTAGGCGCGTAGCTGCTTGGGTACGGTGATCCGGCCCTGACCGTCGAAATGGACGCTGACGGCACCGAAGTGATACCGCCATTGCAGCCGCACTTTGCGGTTTGAGATCTGCTTCGTCTTGAGGCGTTCCGACTCCGCCTCGTATGCCGCCGGCGGCCAGATATAGAGGGCGCCGTCGTATCCCTTGGAGATCATGCAGGAGGCTCCCAGCTGGTCCCGCATGTCAGCGGGCAGCACTAGGCGCCCTTTGTCGTCGACGGTCCTCCGCTGGATTCCGTGATAGTCCATCCCCACGGCCTCTGGTCTGGATACAGAGTCTGCCCCATCTTCTACCACCTGTCAACCACCAATCCACCACTGATCACCACACACTCCCACTGAGACCCACCGCATCCCGGCCGGGGACGCCGCCTCCAGCCACCGCGTTCGCCCGCTTCTAGGCTGACGGGGGTGCGACGTGCCGTGATCTGGGGCGTGGGTGAGATGGGCGGTGTGTTCGCCCGCGGGTTGCTCCGCAACGGCTTGGCGGTGATGCCGGTCAATCGGGGCGACGACCCGGGGCAGACCGCCGGCCTGGTACCCGACCCGGAGATCGTGCTGGTGGGCGTCGCAGAGCGAGACCTGTCCGCCGTGCTGGCTGTCATGCCGGCACGGTGGCAACGCCGGGTCTGCCTGCTGCAGAACGAGCTCCTTCCCCGGGATTGGGAGGCCCATCGGCTACCGCCGCCAACGGTCGTTGTCGCCTGGTTCGAGAAGAAAGCGCACACAGGGATCACCGTCATCGCTCCCAGCCCGGTTGCCGGCGAGGGAGCACCGCTGGCAGCAGGTGCTCTCGCCGCCGTCGGGGTTTCCACGGTCCAGGTCGAAACAGGTGAGCCGTTGGTCCACCAGCTCGTGCGCAAGAACCTCTACATACTCACTGCCAACATCGCCGGCATGGTTGCCGGGGGCACCGTTGGAGAGCTGTGGACGTCACACCACGCCCTGTGCATCCAAGTAGCCGCGGAGATCATCGCCCTGCAGCAGGCGCTGGTCGGCAGGCCCCTGAACACCGCCGCCCTGGTGGAATCCCTCGGAGCAGACTTTGCAGCAGATCCCAACCATGGCGCCACAGGCCGCAGCGCCCCCGACCGGTTGCGGCGCGCGCTACGCGACGCCGCAACCATGGGGGTGCCGACTCCTCGCCTGGAGGCGATTTCTCGACGCGCCGCGACCTAAGCTTGCGGCCCAGCCGCGCAGGGAGGAAGCACCGGATGCACAGGCTCATCGCCCGCACGTCAGCAGCAGTGGTGAGCGCCGGTTACGTGCCGCCTGCAACCAAGATCGCCAGACTGGCGCCATGTCCGGTCCTCATCCTGCGCCGCCCCCGGTAGCGCCTCCGGAGGAACGTCCGGAACGCCCATGGATCGTCTTGCTGGCGATCAACCTCGCAGCCGCCATACCGTTCGTCATCCTGCTCGCATCCAACACGGATTCGGTGCAGGTCTCCTGGCTGGGCGTCGACTGGACATGGCCCCTGTTCGTGGTGATCCTGGTCGCCTTCGTGGCAGGCGCCTTCATCGATGAGGTAGTCGGCATATGGTGGCGAGTCCACCGCCGCCGGCGGGACAAGCTGGCCCACGAGTTGGACGAATTGCGCCGCCGGTCGCTGCGCAGCGACCGGTAGGCGGCCGGGGGTCGGGATGCGACACCTGTTTGCTCAAGACGCCCCACCGAGCCGCCGATCTGGCACCTAGGCTCAACCCGAGTCTCACCGCCCGAACCGAGATGATGACATGATCCGAATCGCCCTCGGTGCCGCTGTTGTCGCCGCACTGCTTGCCGCCTCCACGGCCGCCGCCGGTGGCTCTGAGACGCCACCCGCCGACGCGGGGCTTCACTCCGTGGTCCATACCGGCTCCCCGGTACCGGCTGCGGTCGTACCGGTCAACGGACGCATCAACGGAATCGGCTGGGACCTCGAGGTCTCGGGCCTGTTCACCGGCCCCTCACCCGACCGCTACGCATATACCGAGGTTCGCCTGGCCGTCGTCGTGCGCAACACATCCGGACAGCCGATCCCCTTCTCGTCTGCTTCGTTCCGCGACGACGCCGGCTATCCCCGCCTTGCCCTGCGTGACGCCTCGGGAAGCTCCCACCCCTACCGCATCCGCCGTCCACAGTACGAGGCGGTTCCCGCATCCACCCTCATCGACATCCCGCCCGGCATGACCGCCCGCTGGACCGTCGGCTTCCAAGTGCCCACCGTCGACGCCGACCCTCTGCGCCTGGTAGTCACAGACCCGGCCAGCGGTGACACAACAGAAGTCGACTTGACGACGGCACAAGATCCGGCCACGTGGTCGCCTCCGCCGCAGGCGACGTCGCTCAACCTGGGCGAAGAGTTGGCATGGGGCGACCTGAAGGTGACCCCGCTCGGCTTTGGAACCCGGGTGTGTGGTGACCCCACCTTCGAGCATGTCGTCCAGGTAGCTGCGGTTGCAGTCGAAGTGGTCAACACCGCCAGCGTCGACAGGGTGTGGCCGGGAACGCGCTTTCCCGAGGTGCCCGCGGTGGCATCGTGGCAAGATGGTGCGTCGGCTCGATTCATCCGCGACACCTTCGTCGGGACCGACCCTGGTCTCCATCGCTGGGCGGATGACGCCGTCGTCATACCTCCCCGCGGGGTGGTGGCAAGCCGGGCATTGGTGTTTGCAGTGCCCCGTGACGGGCGCATGGGCACGGTGTCATCATCGCCGAGAGGCATCTATCTCACCCCACCAGACTCGTCTCCAGCGTGGCTGGCATTGGAGGGTGACGGCAGCCTCGAACTGGGCCCCGCCTACTGTGACACCGGCCTGTTCGACTTCGCTATCCCATACGCTTTCGCCCCCGGTGAGAGCTACCTGGTTGGACCCGCCGGAGTTCGAGTCGATCCGGCGTCCGCAGACGTCGAGGCGAAACAGACGCTCACCTCCGCCCTGGTCGTGCTCGGCGGCTACGCGCAGGCACAGGGAAGCTATCTGGGGGTGGACGCCACCCTGCTGGAAGCCATCTGGGGCGGAGTCGATTTCACGAACGGCTTCACCGCCGGCGGTGTCGGTTTCGTCGGTGTCGAAGCCGACGGCAGCCAGGCAGCCGTCATTTCGACCAGATCGGCATCCGGCACCTGGTTCTGCGTGCGGGACGACCTCGAGTCGGAAAGCACATCCTTTGCCGACGCCACCGACCTCAGTGAGCTGCGGTCTGTGTGTCTCGATGTCGAGTCAGGCGACGGCGCCTGATCAGAAGGCCGCCCGTAGGTAAGGCTGCCATCGCGGATCCGGGGGACCGCCGAGCGAAATCGTCACCCATCCGTCGCGGCGGGGCGCCCGGGGGCGCCGCAGCAGTGACAAGCCCGCCTCTCGCGGCGACCGGTTCCCCTTGTGTGTATTGCAACGCCGGCAACAGGCGACGACGTTCTCCCAAGTGTGGGTTCCGCCCCGTGACCGGGGCAGTACGTGGTCGAGGTTCTCCGCAGCCCGGGCACAGTACTGGCAACGGCCCGAGTCGCGGGCGGACACCGCCCGCCGGGCGGGAGGGACCCGCCCCCCGCGTGGGAACTCCACGAACCGGCTCACGCGGGTAACGCCCGGCAGCGGGCGCGG
>CAZIEQ010000051.1:0-11672 GCA_964538725.1 uncultured Acidimicrobiia bacterium
ATGTTGGACTCTAGCTGATCCACACTGCACCCCGGCTGTCCCTCCTGTCTAGGTAGCCCACAGATGATGGAAGCCAGCCGCGGCGCCGTGCGCCGATCCGACCCGGTCGACCACGACCGTCGAGTGGCTTGCTGGTTGTGGCATGATGCGCCGGAGGGTGCCGACGGGCAGGCAGGCGTGGCGTCATGACCGACGAAAGGCCACTCGTCCAGGTGCGGGGCCTTCGCGAACTCTTCCCCGTGCAAAAAGGCTTCATCGCCAGCGTGCTGGCTCACGGGCGCAGGGAGTACGTGCACGCGGTCGACGGAGTGGACTTCGAGATCCGCCGCGGTGAGGTGTTCGGCCTGGCCGGCGAGTCCGGATCCGGAAAATCCACCGTGGGACGGCTGGTGCTGCGTCTGCTGGAGCCGACCCACGGTCAGGTCGTCTTCGACGGTATCGATCTGAACACGCTGAGCAAGGAAGAGATGAGATCGATGCGCCGGCGGATGCAGGTGATCTTCCAGGATCCGCTGGCGTCACTGAACCCTCGGATGAAGCTTGGCAAGGCCATCGAGCATCCGGCAGAAATCCATCTGAGAGAGCTGTCGGCAGTCGAACGCAGAGCCCGGGTCATGGAGTTGCTCGAGGCCGTCGGGATGTCTCCGCCGCAGCAGTTCTACGAGAAATACCCGCATCAGATCTCCGGAGGCCAGCGTCAGCGGATCGTCATCGCCCGGGCGTTGATCACCCGACCCGAGCTGATCGTGGCCGACGAACCCATCGCCATGGCAGACGTCTCGGTCCGCGCTGTGCTGCTGGATCTGATGATGAAGCTGAAGGACGAGTTCAACCTCACCTACTTGTTCATCAGCCACGATCTGGCAACCGCCAAATACGTATGTGACCGCATCGCGATCATGTACCTCGGCAGGATCGTCGAGATCGGCACGCTGCAGAGCGTCTACGGGAACCCGCGGCATCCCTATACGCGCTCTCTGCTCGACGCAGTGCCGGTGCCCGATCCTCTCCATCGTCGTACGGCACCGCTGCCGAAGGGGGAGATCCCAAACCCCATCAACCCTCCATCAGGCTGCCGGTTCCATCCCCGCTGTCCAATCGCACAGGAGGGAGTGTGCGACGGGAAGATCCCGGAGCTTCTCTCCGTCGGCGACCAGGAGGATCACCTGGCCGCCTGTCATCTGAGGACGGGGGCCCACCAGCATCTGGACCCTGAGCGTCAGCAGGGGTAAATGACCGACATTCGTCCTGTTGGATCCGGCTAGCCGGGGCCCGCCCGGCGCATTCCTGCGACGAGCCGTGCAATCAGCCGCGGGTCGTCGTCGGGGAGGATCCGGGAGATGGCGAGCCGGGGTACCAGCTGCGCCCAGTTCCACTGCTCCTGCGCCCGATTCAAGTAGCTGATGGCCTCATCGATTTCTCCGGCACCGGCCAGGCTGATCCCGGTCCAAAACGCTGCTTCGCCTCCGGTGGCCTCGTCGGGAAGCATCTCCGCTGCCACGCGGTATGCAGACAGTGCTGCTTCGAGCTTGCCCTGCGCAAGCAGATCATCTCCTCGGCTGAGCTCGAGGTAGGCGCGGCGCAGCTCGATCAGCCTGCCCAGTTCAGTGACGGGGTCCGGGTCGTCTTCGACCCGCAAGTCGAATAGACGGTCCCCGCTGGGCTCGGCGGCGACCACCACAACCGCTGCCGACTGCCGGCCGCGGATATCACCCCCTTCAGCCTCGGCTGCGTAGAGGGATTGCAGGAGCCGCTCGGCCAGGTCACCGTCTGCCTTCTCGAAAGCCTCCGCCATGGCGTCCCAAACGGTGTCTCGAGCCATCAGGTTGGCCTGAGCTGAGAGCCCGTCGCCTGTCCGGTGACCCGCTTCGCGAATGCAACTCCGCCCGGTGTGGGCCGCCACCCCCCGCTGGTTGTCAACAATGGCGATCTGGCGAGAATCGGTCTCGGCATCGTCGGCCAGGAGTTGGTGCAGAACGTCTGTTGCTCCAAGGCCGTCCCTGAGAAGCTGCAGAGCCAGGGGGCCATGGGTCGGGTTGGGGACCGACTGGATGGCGACTGCTCCCACTCCCGCCTCGAGCCAAGGAACGACGCTCCCAACCGAAAGCCAATGCGAATGCACCGCCACTCCGAGAGCTCCCGACGTATCCCTGGCAACGATCGAATACGTCGTGACCGGCCGCATGCCATACCTTCGTGTCTTCAGACGCGGTGAGAGGATCTGTCGAGATCCTCGACCTTCAGTCTCTCGAAGCGTAAACCACCGGCTCGACGTTTCCGCACAAGGTCCGGCCCTTCTGTCAGCTCATTGCTGTGGCGGTGGGGCGGGAGCGGCCAGCGGCCACCGACCCCACACGACATAGTGAAGAATCACCATCGCCGCAACGAAATTCAGCGTGGCGATCGCCACCCAGAGTTCCGAAGGAGCAGCCTCAAAGGTCTCGATAGCCTCTCCCAATGCCCGAAGCCCAAAGTAGGCAGCAAAGGTCAGACCGACGGTGACGGCGCCGATACCGGCGCGCAACGTTGCCGGGGGACTCTTCTGCAAAGGCCAGGTCTCGAACAGCATGGCCGACACGAATATCGCGGCAGTCACCGAGCCACCGATTGCGCCGATCTGGGCGACCGTCAGATCGATTCCGTCGTGAAGAATCAGGTAGGTGACCCATCCACCGCCGATTACGACGGCGTGGGAAGCAACCAGCCTTGTCGCTGCGGGTTCGATCAGTGTGAATGGCCAGCCTCCGAGCAGAACGAAGAAGGTCATCTGCCAGATCACGATGGTGAGCAGCAACCCGACGAATTCGAGGGCGTGCATGATCCCACCCGGATCCCGCATCCCTACGGCGTCGAGAACCTGAGGCGGAGCCACGCTGGCCCAGTCAACGAAGATGAAGTAGACGATCAGAGCGATCGCCCAGGTGAGGGCGAGCGCCGCGAAACCCGACGTCACAGGCTCCAGCTTCTGCAAGGGCCACTTCCCCGATACGAAGGTGAGTTGGAGCATCACTACGAAGACGACGGCTGCCAAGGGAAGGGTCCACGGGAAGGTGGTGTTGTCGATCCCCGACGAGAAGATGCCGCCGACGTCGGTTGGCCCCACAATGAGCATGCCGATGATCGTCAGCCCGATCGCCGCCGCCACGAAAAGGACCGTGTTGCCGGCGCCCGCACCGAGACGGCCGTCCTTGATCTTGTTGCCCGGCCAGCCCCCCCACCACAGTGCACTGACCACCAGCACAGGCAGCCAGAAGGTGGAGAGCGGACCCAAAACGAGCAGGGAACGCTCCAACCCGGGCAGAATGAAGAGCAGATACAGGACGACCGCGATGATCGCGAACCCCAACAGGCCAATGACTGGCTGGCGGGCTTCGATGGGTACGGTGGCCGGTGAAACGCTGGACGCTTCGTGTTTTGCGCCGTAGTCATCTGTTGTCAACATGCCCTCCCTGTAGAAGACCGATTGCCACCGCCGTCCTCGGTGTCGCCGGCGCGGCTGATGCCGTCTGGCAGCAATCGACGAACCAAACCGTGAACTCAGCGGTCCTGTTCGCCATCTCAGCAGCCTCGAATCGGTCTCACCGGCCAAAGCGGCGGGCGGCAAAGGACGGGCGCCATTCGCACCAGCCCCACTCCACCGGCAAGCGTACCGGATCGTTTCCGCTGCTGTCGGCCCGAGTGTTGGCAACGAGCGCCGTTTGAGCTTGCGGGCCGGCCGGAGCATTAGACGGTAGAAGATCCCAGACCCGGTAGCGTGCGGACCCGTGGTCTCATCGCCGGCCGGCCCCATGATCGATCTGTCGTCACCGGACTCTCCAGGCAACCGCCGCAGGTCGCCGCTATTGGGTGCGGTGCTGTCTGCCGTCGTGCCCGGAGCAGGGCAGCTGTACGGGGGCAGGCGAATGCGGGCGGTCGCGTTCTTCTCACCTGTCGTCCCGCTGGTCGCCTTCGTGGCAGTCACCGGCGCCAAGCTCACCGCGGTCGATCTGGTGGCTCTCCTCGTGCAGCCGCGGGCGATTTGGGCCTTCCTCGCCGGCAGTGTCGCCGTTGCGGCGTGGCGAATCTACGCGGTCGTCGATGCCTACGTCCTCTTGGCCGGCCGGCGGCAGCGAAACGGCCTCGCATGGGCGGCTGTCGGGCTTCTCGTCGCTTTGGTGGCCCTTCCCCATGTCCTGGTGGGCCGGGTCGGGTTGCGGGCCCTCGACCTTCTCAACAGTGTTTTCGTCGTCGACGAGCCGGGAGATTCACCGCGATCCACAGTGGCCCTCCCATCCCCTCAGGCTGAAACCGTTCCCGACCCGGCAACCACCGAACAGCCGACGCACGATCAGGTGACGATCGAACGACCCCGCGGCAACGCTTTGACTGTCGAATACCACACCGTGGGCGTGATCTTCCAGGATGGTGTCGGTGACCCCGACGCCATCGCCGTGGGCCGCCAGCTACACGCCGGCTCCCTGCCGAGCGCACCGTTTGTCAGCTTCTCCGAGCGGGTTGACGAAGAAAGGCTGACGATCCTGCTGGCAGGCGGCGACAGGGGCCCGGGACGCCAGGGACTGCGCACGGACACCATGATTGTGGCCACCGTGGACATCAACACCGGAGCCGCGGCTCTTTTCGGCGTACCGCGTAATCTCAAGCTCGTTCCCCTTCCGGCCGATTTTCGGCACGCCTTCGACGAGCTTGCCGAAGAGGTATGGGAATGGGGACCCGATGAGGACGAAGATGGTTTCCCCGACGAATGGGCCGATCTCGACGGCGACGAGATTCCCGATCAGCCCGAGCTGCATTGCCACTGTTTCCCTGAGATCCTCAACGAGCTGCACAACCTCACCCAAGCCTGGACGAGCACCTATCCAAACTCACCCGATCCCGGGATGGATGCCCTGGCAGACACCATCGGTGAGATGATCGGCCTTCCCATCGACTACTGGATGCTCGTCGACATGGCGGGCTTCGTTCGTCTCATCGACGCGATGGGAGGCGTCGATGTGATGGTGACCGCTCCCCTCCACGTCAAGGTGTCGCCGTCGGAAGCAGGTCTTCCCAAGGCCAGAGTCAACGTAGAGCCCGGAATGAACCATCTATCGGGCAGCGAGGCCCTCGCCTATGCGAGATGGCGTATCGGTCAGTCGGACTACGTGCGCATGCAGCGCCAGCGATGCCTAATCCGCCAGGTCGCCGCCCAAGCCGACCCGCTCACCATGCTGCGCTCGTTTACCGCCATCGCCGACGCCATAGAGGCATCGGTTGTAACCGACATCCCTCTGAGCTTCCTCCCGGACCTCGTCGAGGTCGTCGGGAAGATCGATCTCGGCCGGGTCGCCACCGTCGGGCTGGTGCCGCCGCGCTACAACTCGGGCCGGACGCCGCGGCGCTACCCGATTCCCAACGTCGACCGCATGCGAGCCAAGGTGGCCGAAGTGCTTGCTTCAGGCGTCTCCGCACAAAGCACCACAGGCGAAAGTGAGTGTGGCTTCTGACCCACCTCGGGCGCGCCTCCGCTGTGCTTGCCGTGCTGGCAGCGGCATGCTCGTCGTCTACCGTGCCCGATGCCACAACAACCGCCCCGGCGCCGGCGCTCACGACGACGCTCCCGACATCCACAACGACCACGACCCCCATCACCACTACCACCATCACCGAGGCGCCACCCGATCCATATGGGGGTGTCGCGGTGGTAGGTCTCAGTGCGGAGCCGGCAACTCTGAACCCCTTCTATTCCGGTGACGACAAAGACACCGTCGGCGTCATCTCCCAGGCGTGGACGGTCGGAGCGCAGGACATCTCGGGTGCAACGGGAGAACTGATCCCCGAGGTTGTGGCACGGCTGCCGCGGGTGGACAACGGCGGCGTCGTCGTAAACGACGACGGATCGATGACGGTCACCTATGAGATCCGTGACGAGGCTCGCTGGGCCGACGGCGTTCCTATCACCGGAAGCGACTTTCAGTTCACGCTGGATACGATCCTCGATCCCACCTTGTCGATACCCCGTGGCGTGTACGCCGACATCATCTCGTCGACCGCCGGAGACAACACATTCAGCTTCACGCTGGCGTTTCCGACGATCGAGTATGAGCATCTCTTCGACGTGCTCATCCCGGAGCACGTGGTGGCCGGCTCCGACTTCGCCACCGATTGGAACGACCGGACCTGGGTGTCGGGCGGGCCGTTCGTACTCGAAGATTGGGTGCCGGGGGAGGTGATGGTGTTCCGCCGCAACGATGCGTACTGGAAGGCTGATGCGGACACCGGCGCCGCCCTGCCATATCTGGACGGCGTGGAGTTCCGTTTCATCGACAACCCCACGGGACGGCTCCTCGCCTTTGCCGGCCACCGGCTCGACGTGATGGAGGCAGACATCGAAACCGCGGGAAGTGAGCTGGCGCTGAGCCTCGAAGGTGAAGGCGCCGCAGTCGCGGCCACCAACGGACCGGTCTGGGTCCACCTCAATTTCCAGTTCGGACCCGGACGGTGGGATCGCAACCCCGACACCCTCAACGAATATCTGCCTTTCCGGCAAGCAATCATGCATGCCGTCGACCGGCAGAGGATCGTCTCCGAGCTGTTCGGGGGAAGAGTCGCGCCGCTGGACTCCTACGTCACCGCCTACAACCCTGCGATCAGCGGCGACGCCTGGGCACAATATGCATACGATCCGGAACGGGCGCGCCAGCTTCTCGAAGAGGCAATCGAGGAACGCGCCGCCACCGTGGATGGTGCGGCGGAAGACGTCATCCTCTTCTTCACCGCCAACGCCGGTAACCCGCAACGGGCCGCGGTGGCCCACCTGCTCGGCGAGATGTTCACCGATGCAGGCATTGCGTACGTCGAGACCCTGGAAGATCCACTCGTGTTCTTCGGGGAAACAGTGAGCGGCGGCCGCTGGGACGTCGGCATGTGGGCCTGGCAAGCGGCGCCCGGATACGCCAGTCTCATGGCTTTCCACGATGTGCTCGACCCCGCGGACAGCAACACGTTGACGAACTTCTACCGCTGGGGGACGGACGACTCTTCTGTCCACAATGACTGGACGCAGCGCTACGAGGAGATACTCGCTGCGATGAAAGGGACGGTCGACCACGACGAGTTGACGAATCTGATCCGGGATGCAGAACGGCTCATTGCCGACCAGGCGCTGTTCCTTCCTTTATACGCGGAGCCGTTCGTCGCCGTCTATTGGCCTCAGCAGATAGCCGGATTCACCATGAACACGGGGGTGACCTTCACCTGGAACCTGGAACGCTGGCAACTCGAGACTTGAGAGCTGGTGTATCCACACCACTGAGAGTCTGGCAGCGGGCGCCTCATCCGAACCCGTCACAACAGCGTGCTGCCGAGGCGCGGTGCGCACACGATTCGATGTGAATGAGCTCTTGACCTTCCAGGAGACTGGAAGGTGTACCGTGGACACACAAGGAGGAAGCGGCCCAGGACGGCCGATGGAACTCACCACCGCCCGCACGACGGCCGACTCGATCGACCGGTGATCATCGCTCGGCTGGGGTGGAGAATGGATGGTCATGGGCAGGCGCATTCGCTGGGGATGGTTGCTGCTTGCGGTTCTTGGAGTGACCGCGATCGTCACGGTGGCATTCGCCTCACGTTTCGGCAAAGACCCGGGCCTGGTCGCATCGCCGTTGATAGGAAAGCCCGTGCCTACAGTCACTCTTCCGTATCTGGAGGAGCCGGGAGCGCTATCTCTGGCGGAACTCGGTGGAGAAATACTGGTGGTGAACTTCTGGGCATCGTGGTGTCTCAGTTGCCGAGAAGAGCACCCCGCTCTCATCGACACCGCGGCTGTCTACCGAGACGCCGGGGTCCGCTTCATAGGGGTCCTGTACCAGGACAGCCGTGACGCGGCGGTCTCGTTCCTCGACGAGATGGGTCGCGGCTACGACCAGGTCATCGACGAGCAATCGCGTGCCGCCATAGAGTTCGGTGTGTTCGGAGTACCTGAGACGTTCTTCGTAGACCGCAGTGGAGTCATCGTTGCCAAGATCTACGGTCCGAGCAACCGCGCCCTTCTGGCTTCCACCCTCGACGCCATCATCCTTGGGATACCAGTCGACTCCCACAGCACCGGCTCGGTGCAATCAGATCCCGGCGATTGAATCCCGCTCGCATGGCACCGGCGATCAAGCCCGCTCCCTGGGCGAGGTCCGGGCGCGTATCCCCCCGCACGGTCAGTCCGACACGGAAGCTGCGCCGTCAAGTCCGGACAGGAGTTCTTCGATCTGATCCGGCAACAGCTCCCCAACGACGCTCCTCGCAATCTTCCCGTCCCGCGAGACAACGCGAGTGCTCGGCAGCCCGAACACGAGGTATTTCGCCATGGTGATGTTTGTCTCATCCACCGCCAAAGGGAACGACACCCCCAACTCCTCTGCGAACTGTCGGGCAGCTACGGGGTCGTCCTCCACCGCGACCCCGAGGAACATGACCTCCGGGTGCCGCTTCGCCGCAGCGTCCAGCGCAGGCATCTCCCGTCGACAAGGAAGACACCAAGATGCCCAGAAATTCAACAGCACGGGTCGTCCGTCGTCGGCCAGATGCCCAGACAAGGAAAACCTTCTACCGTCAAACAATGTCAGTGTGAAGTCGGGCGCTACGTCGAGGACGTCTGCCTCGGCGTGCTGCGCACCCGCACTCCCCTCCGGCGGTGGTGCAGAATCGGACGAAGTGAGCCGTATGAAGACTCCGCCAACCCCCACGACTGCCGCCACAGCCATCACGACCAAGGTGGGCCAGCGATTCTCACCCAATAGTCGTGTCGGAACCGAGCCTGCGCTCTGCGCCCGACGGCGTCCTCCGACACTCATCCCCCAGGAGCACGACCGCCAACACCAGCGGCTGCGGCTTGCCGAGGCGACTCTTGAGCTACCAACAGCACCAAAGCGGAGATTATGAAAACATCAGCCAGATTGAACGTCGTTCCACCGAACGACAGCCAGTCCACCACCGCGTGTGACGGAAAGCCGCTCCGCTGAAGGTACCGATCGAGCAGGTTCCCAACCGCCCCGCCGATCAACAGCGGATAGGCCATCGACCGGTGGCTGCCTCCCCGCCAGACAGCCCGGGCGGCCACGACGACGACCGCCAACGTGCCCGACGTGATCAGCCACATCGGTAGCCCGATCATCCCCATGAAGATCCCTCGGTTCGCCACCAGTCGAAGATGCAGCGGCCCCACATGGGCGGGTCCCGAAGCCAGCGTCACCTCTGCGATGCTCTTGGTCACCTGGTCGAGCACCACCGCGGCACCCGCAACGCCCGTTGCCACCAACATCGTTCGCCACTTCACAGAAGACTTGAAACGGTGGCCCATTACCGAGCTGAAACGCATCGTCATACTCTCCGCTGTGCCCGGCACCCACCATCATCCGTGCACCCTGAATGTCGCATCGCCGGCTTCCTTCCAACCCATACATCGGTCCCTCGCCGCACCAAGAGAAAGTCTCGGCCTTTGCACAACGTACACCTTCCAGGTAGCTAGAAGGTCAAGGGTGAATCCGGCCCCAGCCGAGGCGGGTGGCTCTTCTTCCCGTGGCCTCCTGCCCGTGCAGGCAGCAGAGGGTCGCGGACACGTTCATTGATACCGGTACTTGAATCGGTGGCTGCTGCGACCTGGCCGGTCGGTTACCGGGCTGGCCGAGCGACTGCTGTCACTTCGCCGGCAGTCTCGAATGCTGGAGGCCCTGCCGGCTCGGCTGAGGGAAGCACCTTGGCTGCGGCGAGGGGAACCGTCAACGTGAACTCGCTTTCCCCGTTCCGCCACTGATACACGAGATCACCGCCCATCTTGCGAGCCAGACGACGGGAGATGGTCAGCCCCAGGCCGACGGAGCCAGGCTGTGTGCCGGGATCGTGGGCCCGTTGATAGGGCTCGAATATCCGCTCCCTGTCCGGTTCGGGGATGCCGGGGCCGTTGTCGGATATGTCGACTCGCGCCAGGCTCCCCTGCTTGGCGACCTTCACCCACACGGTGCCACCGCCGTAGCGGAGCGCGTTGACGATCAGATTGCGCAGGATCTGGCGTAGTCGAACCGGATCGGCAAACGCGACCACTTCACCTACCGGAAGTTCGAGGCGAATGCTTCTCTCTTCGGGCCACAGGTCGAGAACCTGGGCCACTTGGGCACAGACGTCAACCGGGCCCATTTCCAGGTTGAGCACGCCCAGCTCGGAGCGGGCAACGGCGAGGAGATCCTCGACGATCGTGCTGATATCGAGTGCTTCGTTGGCGATAGAGTCGACCAGCTCGCTCTGTTCCCTCTGTGACAGAGTCGACGTTCTGTCCCTGAGCAGCTCGGCGAAGCCGACGACGGCAGTCAAGGGCGTGCGCAGTTCGTGGCTCACCGACGCTATCAGTTCATCTTTGGAGCGCATCAGTTCATGCTTCTGTTCGACCTCATCAGACAGTCGCTCGAGGACCGAGTTCCTCTGATAGCTCGCGTTCGCATGTGACGTGATGGCTTCGAGGAGTCGCAGGTCGTCGGCAGTGAACCTGCGGCCTGGACCCAGTCTGTTACCAAGGACCAGGAATCCACCCGGTCCCGATTCGCCTCGAAGCGGGGCTACGAGACCGCTGTGGATCCCGCCGGCGGCCATGACGGCTCTGGTCCTCCTTTCGCCATCGTGACCGCCTGAGATCCAACCAGATTCGCCGCACGATGCGATCAGCTCATCCAGCTGCTCCTCGTCGGCGGTCTCCACGGACAAGGATCCGTCCGCAGCCAACGAGATACGTCTCCCGCGGCTGACACCGGGCTCGTCGAGCAGCATTGCATAGGCGATGTCTGCCCTCAGGAGCTCTCGGCATTGCACCAGCGTCGTACGGATGACGTTGTCGGCCGAGGCCGAGACATCGACAGTCTGCGTGAAGGAGTAGATGGCAAGCAGTTCCTCATACCGGCGGTTGAGCGATCCGTAGAGGCGGAAGGCGAGGTACAACGCGGTGAACATGACCGCGATGACCGTCACCGCTCGTCCGTCCGACCACAACACAATGACCACCATGAGAGCCAGAATCCCGGCAACCAGCGTGGTGAGGAGACTGCCGGCAACGGCGCGGGCGACGGCTCGCAACTCACGGTTCCGGTCATGTATCGCTATTGCCGCTGTTACCAGACCGGAGCCGATGACGGCCATCGCTCCCATGGTCACCAGCGCGATCAGCCATCCATATGGAGAGTTGGGAGAGTCGGAGACAAGGCCTCGGTAGACGGCGACTGCAAAGGTGGTCTCGACGTAGAACAACGCCAGGTTGAACGCCAGCTTGAGGGCAGTCTGATGACGATGAACCAGCAGAGCTGAACCGGAACCGATCAGCCTCGCCATTATCAGAGCTTGGGGCGAAGCGAACACGAGTCCGAGGAGCATCGGAAACTCCGTGAGCGACAACGAGTGGGCGTCCCGGCGCACGAGAATGTGGATGACGAGCATCTCCACGAGCAGGAACAGGGCCGCCAGTGCCCACCAGGGAATGGCAAACGGGGTCTCCAGAGCCGGCAGGTCGGTCTCGGTCATGTGGAGGGCGAAACCGATCAGGATCATCACCAGAACGAGTGCCGGCAACGCCGCCTGCCGGCGCCCGGTCTGGACTAGGTGACCGCCCTCGTGCTCTGCTGTCGGCATCGGGCGCCTCTGGTGGTCGCGACCTCGCTTCC
>CAZIEQ010000052.1:0-11572 GCA_964538725.1 uncultured Acidimicrobiia bacterium
TTCGAAGACGAGCGCGTCCGCGGTAGCGCGCGCGACGACGCGCCGCGCCGCCCGCATCCCCGAGCTGGTGCCATGTGCCAGGTCGACCTGGGTGGTGTCTCCGGTGATCACCATCTTGGAGTTGAACCCGAGCCGGGTGAGGAACATCTTCATCTGCTCGGATGTGGTGTTCTGCGCCTCATCCAACACGACGAAGGCATCGTTGAGCGTCCTCCCCCGCATATAGGCGAGCGGGGCAATCTCGATGGTGCCCCGCTCCATCAACTCGTGGGTCTTCCGCGGCCCCATCATCTCGTACAGGGCGTCGTAGAGTGGCCGCAGGTACGGATCGACCTTCGCCACCAGATCTCCGGGCAGGAAGCCGAGACGCTCTCCGGCCTCAACGGCCGGCCGGGTGAGGATGATGCGAGTCACCGACCCCCTCTGCAGCGCCTCGATGGCCACAGCCATCGCAAGGTACGTCTTGCCGGTGCCTGCAGGACCTGTTGAAAAGACCAGTGTGCTTTCTCGCATCGACTCCAAATAGGCCCGCTGTCCGGCCGTCTTGATGCGAACCACCTTGCCCCTGCCCACATGAACCGTCTCGGTGAAGACGCCCGCGGGGCTGGGAACATCCTCTCTGACCAGGTCGATGACACGACGCACACGGTCAGTGCTCAGCGGCTCGCCCTCCTGAACCAGGATCAGCAGCTCTCCGAGGACGGTCTTCACCTGCTCTGCGGTTGCGGCAGGCCCGCTGAGGTCCAGCTCGTTACCGCGTGCCACTACCCGCACGTCGGGATACGAATCCTCGACGACGCGGATGAACGCGTCCCGCTCACCCAACAGCTCCATCATCAGATGGTTGGAAGGGACGCGGAGCTTCAACTCGGCCGGAGAAACCTGAGTCACGGAAGCCTCGACAGTACGAAGAGATACGGTAACGAAGGGTCGGGCATCGACCCTGCTGAGTATACCGGTAATGGACCAGGCACCGGGAACTGTGGTGAGGCCCGCGGCTGGTCAGTCTGCGGTGAGTCCCATGTCGGTCAAACGGTCTGCGAAGGCCGAGCCGCCCTCGTCGAGAAGCAGCGACAGCGTACGCAGGTCGTCCTCGCGAATCGTCAACACCTTGCCGTTGAAGTCCTGCCGCAGCATCTGTATGCGGCGCAGGAAACGTTCGAACACTTCGGCGTCGGCGCCACCGAGCTTGTCGAGCGCGTTGAGGTCGATCGTGACGCCTCCAGTGGGCAAGGCCGAGACCGCAGCATCTTCCGCCTTCTCCTCGGGAAGAAAGTGCGTCACCGGAGCTTGGAAGAAATCTGCGAGGCGTTGCAACCGGGGAAGCGACAGGCTCCGCTCCCCACGTTCGTAGGCGCCCACCACCGCAGCCTTGAACTCACCGCCGGTCAACCTTTGCACATCTTGCAGCGACAGCCTCCGCTGCCTGCGTACGGCTCGCAACCGGGCCCCGACCTGCTCGTTGTAATCAGGGCTCATCGGTGCAACGTCTCCTCTCTCCCAGTTAGATCCCTGGGCGTCTCCCCAGGCCAATCCCCAAGTCCCCAGACCTCTCGACCACATACAGCGTTCAGATCGACCGCTCTCCGTTGTTCATGCTAGTCACGATGACCTACCCAATGCCAGCCTCACCAGTGTCCATCCGACCGTTGTCCACCCGACCACTGACCCGACCGTCGATCTGATCACCGACCCGACCACCACCTGCCTGTCGCCTACCCTTTGCCGGCCAGACCCGCCCCGTCACACGGAGTTCTCTGACGGCAGTCCGCCTTCCGCGGCCTGCAGACTCGTCCCGGATGGCGATCCGTCACCGGGGTTCAGCCACCGGGTTCTCCCCAATACGGCCACTGCGGCGGCAACGGCGGCCGTTTCGGTGCGCAACACCGTGAGCCCGAGGCTGAAACGACGCGTCCCCGGCGGAAGCTCACCTGGAGCCCACCCGCCCTCGGGCCCTATCGCCACCGTTATCAGGTCCCCGCAATCCGCAAAGGAACTCAACTCCGGTAAGGCATCGCTCCCCGGCTCGGCCACCCACATCCAGCCGCGGTCGCCTCCGCTGCGTGCCCCACAGGCCCGACCTGTCGGACCCGCGATGGCGTCAAACGCTGTCGACTTCAACACATCTTCCGGCGGCAGCGGGCCGGAAACATCCATCAACCAGGTTCCACGGCTCTGCTGCAAAGCTGCCACCGCCCAGGTGTGAGCTTTCGCCGGCCGCGGCGGGCGGCCCTCGCTGCGGTCGGTGTCCAGCCAGAGGAGTGCATCCACTCCCAGCTCGGACAGCTTCTCGACGACGAATCGCTGCCGGGAGGCAGACCGAGGTGGGGCCACCGCGATTCGCAAGGCAGGAGAGGGACGTGGCGCATACTGCTCGGCACCTCGTACGACGAACCCGTCGGCGAGCACACCACTGCCTCGGTTGCCGCGGCCATCGGTATATGCCACCCGGTCGCCCGCCACCATGCGCAGCACCACATCCAGATGATGGATGGCCTCCGCGGACAGGGGAATCCGGTCACCAGGCCAAGTCGGCTTCAGGTACAGGTGCGGCTTGTAGGCCACTCAGCGGCGACGGCCACGCCGCCGGTCTGAGACCGGAGCGCGCTCATCGAACTCATCGAGCAGATCGCGCATGCGTGCCCGCTGTTCGCTGTTGAGCCGCGTAGGAACCTGAACAATGACATCTACCAGCAGTTCTCCCCGTCCCCGCCTGCGCAGGCGGGGCATCCCCTTGCGGGCCACCCGAAACACGGTGCCCGGCTGGGTGCCGGCCGGGATGTCGAGCTCAAAGGCGTCTTCGAGGATGTCGGGCACGGTCACCGTCGTACCCAGAGCCGCCGCCATCATGTTGACGTGGACCGTGTGCACCAACGTGTCGCCGTCGCGACGGAACCGGGCATCGGGTTGTATGACCACCTGGACGTACAGGTCGCCTGCAGGCCCGCCCCGCATACCTGCGCCGCCACGGCCACCGAGGCGGAGGCGCGCACCGTGATCGATGCCGGCAGGGATCTCTACGGTGAGGGTATGCACCCCGGCGACCGAACCTCCACCGCCGCACTCGGGACAGCGTGCCTCCAAGACCGTACCGTCGCCTCGGCAGCGATCGCAGACGGTTCGCCGGGCACCTAGGAACGACATCGTCGTCACGACGGTCCCCGAGCCGGAGCACCGAGGGCATGTCACCGGCGGCCGGTCGGCGGGAGCGCCGCTGCCTTCACAGGCGGGACACGTCTCGGCCGCGGCGACCTCGATCTCGCGTCTGGTGCCGTGAGCAGCGTCGGCAAGCGAAATCTCGACGGGAACCAGCACGTCCTTTCCCCTGCGGTCCGCGCCGCGACTCCCGAAGAAGGAGAAGCTGTCGCCTCCGCCGAAGCTGGACAGCTCGGAAAAGAAGTAACTGAAGACGTCGGCGAGGTTGCCGGAGCGGGCAAACAAGTCGCCGGCATCGAACCTGCCACCACCACGGTCGTAGAGAGCACGCCGGTTCTCGTCGGAAAGCACCTCATAAGCCTCGGCTGCCTGGCGGAAGCGCTCTTCGGCGGCGGCGTCTCCAGGGTTGGCGTCGGGATGGGTTTCCCGTGCCAACCGGCGGAAAGCCTTCTTGATCTCATCCTGGTTGGCGTCGCGCTCGACACCCAGGATCTGGTAGTAATCCTTCACTCGGAACCCAACCGATCGGAGAGCCCACCGCCTACTTCCTCTACAACGCGAATGGTTCGGCGGTAGTCCATCCTCTTCGGCCCCAGAACGCCGATCTTGCCGCCCTTGGCGAACCCGGTGCTGACGATGGCGAAGTCATCGTCGTCGATGTCGGGGATCTCGGTCCCCAGCCGCACCGCCGTCCCCAGCCTCTCGTCGCGGAATAGCGCCATCACCAGTGCCTGCCGCTCCAAGGCTTCCAGCAGGGAATGCACTTTGGCCAGGTCCTCCCACAGGGAGGCCAGCCGGCTGGTGCCGCCGATGAATACCCCAGGTCCGGCCCCATAGCCTGTGTCGATGGCCCGGGCGACACATCTGACGACGGCGGCCACACTGGCCTTCGCTCTTGCCGTGTCCTGGCCTTTGGCCGCCCTCTTCCCCTTGGTGGTGCGGGTGGTTCTCCCCGCGTCCTGGAGAACGGCCACTGCATCGTCGATGGCCAACCCGGCGACCACGCGGTGGATGAACTGTTCGGCTTCTGCCAGATCGGACTCGGCGACCGAATGGCGCAAGCGGCCGAGCTCCTTGATGACCCTGCCCGATTCCGTGATCAGTACGGCCAGAAAGGTGCGCCGGGAGGTCGGAACGAGATGAACGGCATGCACCCTGTCGTGACCGTAGGCGGGGCCCATCAAAACGGCTGGGAAGTGTGTCAGGTGGGAAAGCAGATCCGTGGTCTGCTGCAGCAGGTCCCCCAGCTCTTCGTGCATAGAGTCGAAGAATCCTTCGATCTCCGACTTCGTCGGGGCCCGCAACCTGCCCGGCTGGAGATGATCTATGTAGTAGCGGTATCCCAAGTCGGTGGGGACACGACCTGCAGAAGTATGCGGTTGATGCACGAAGCCGTCGTTCTCGAGACTGACCAGCTCATTGCGGATCGTCGCCGTGGAAACACTCAGACCCCCCGACCTGCCGATGGCGCGTGAACTCACCGGCTCGCCGGTGCCGATGTACTCCTCGACGAGCACGCTGAGGACGGCGGCCTTACGGTCGTCCAACATCAGCATCAGATTAGCACTCTCACAACTTGACTGCTAACACCTCGCGGGTGACGGCATCAGTA
Source organism: uncultured Acidimicrobiia bacterium (assembly GCA_964538725.1). GTDB lineage: Bacteria > Actinomycetota > Acidimicrobiia > Spongiisociales > JAOTWH01 > CAZIEQ01. The sequence goes on from CAZIEQ010000052.1 coordinate 4,769, forward strand.
CGGAAAGGGTCAACGATCACCAGCCTGTCACCGCGCATGTCGAGAACACCCGCCGCGGCCAGTCGCGAACCGGCCGGCGAATCCCACAGGGCGCGACCGGCCGCACCGGCCACCACCCCTGCCGCCCGCCGCAGGCCGAGGAACACCCGCTCCCTTTCCCTGTCGTCTGGCGAGGCGACTTCGGCTACCAGCGGAGATGGTGAACCCGCATCCATCAACCGCAAATAGGTGTCGAGTCTCCGCACGTTGCGTCCCCGGCGCGCATCTCGATGGTCATGAGCCCCCAACCCGAAAGCCACGAACTCACCGCTGCCCCAGGTCGACAAGTTGTACAGGCTCACATGGCCCGGGCGTGCCCAGTTGGACACTTCGTAACGGATCAGGCCGGCATCTTCCAAAACGTGCACCGCCATCTCGTATTTACCCGCCTGGTCGTCCTCGTCGGGAGCCGGTCTCCCACTCCGCACCCGACGCCACAGCTCGGTGCCCACCTCCACCGTCAGCGCGTAGCAAGAAACGTGGTCGGGATGCAGCTCCAGCGCCCGTTCCAGCGTCACCCGCCATGAATCAACCGTCTCGCCCGGAGTTCCGAAGATCAGATCCACGCCGATGGAAGGAAACCCGCCTCGACGGGCTGATGCCACCGCGGCCGCGGTATCGGCAGGATCGTGGAGCCTGCCGAGCATCTCGAGCACATCGGTGTCGAACGACTGAGCGCCCAGCGTGATCCGGTTGAAGCCGACCGATACCAGCGACCGTCCGGTCCCAGCGTCGAGATCCTCCGGATTCGCCTCCAGCGCCACCTGGACATTGGGCAGCATCCCGAATCGACCACCGAGAGCTCCGAGTATCTCGGCGAGAATCCCCGGTTCGGTCCGGCTCGGTGTACCACCACCAAAATGGACCGCGGCCAGCGTCGGGAAGGGCTGTTCCCGGCGTATTTCGGCGATGACCGCTCGGGCGTAACGTTGCTGCAGGGCGTCGCGGCCCACCTCGACTGCGAAGTCGCAGTAGGGGCAGCGCCGAGCGCAGAACGGAACGTGGACGTAGGCACACTTCATGGCGGCGGCCTCATCTGCTAAGAGGCAATCGTCGGGGCTCTCAGGCGTCATCGATAGACAGTGCAGCTACGAAGGCCTCCGGCGGCACCTCCACCTGACCCACCATCTTCATGCGCCTCTTGCCTTCCCTCTGTCGCTCCAGAAGTTTCTTCTTGCGGGTGATGTCACCTCCGTAGCATTTCGCCAGCACGTCTTTCCGCTTGGCACGAACCGTCTCCCGCGCGATGATGCGACTCCCCACCGCTGCCTGGATGGGCACGTCGAAGAGTTGCCGTGGGATCAGCTCACGCAGGCGCTTCACGATGGACCGCCCATAGGTCTGAGCCTTGTCTTTGTGCAGTATCGTGCTGAAAGCGTCGACCGCCACGCCGTTGAGCAGGACGTCGACACGGACCAGTTCGGCAGTGCTGTAGCCGTCCGGTTCGTAGTCGAGAGATGCGTAGCCCCGGGTGCGGGACTTCAGCAAGTCGAAGAAGTCAAAGATGATTTCACCGAGCGGCAAGCGGTAGTCGATCTCCACCCGGTCTGGAGACAGGTACCTCATCTCGCCGATCGCGCCGCGCCGCCGCTGCGCCAGCTCCATGACAGTCCCCACATATTCTGCCGGGGTGAGGATCATCGCCCTTACATGCGGTTCTTCGACCGCTTCGAGACGCGCCGGGTCGGGGAGATCCTGCGGGCTGCGTACCTCCACCTCGGCGCCCTCGGTGGTGATGGCACGGAACTGCACCGAAGGGGCAGTCGACACCAGGCCGAGGGTGTATTCACGCTCCAAGCGCTCGCGAACGATCTCCATGTGGAGCAAACCGAGAAACCCGACTCGAAACCCAAAGCCGAGGGCCCGTGACGTCTCCGGACGGTAGACCAGTGAGGCGTCGTTCAGCTTCAGCTTGTCCAAGGCCTCGCGGAGCTTCTCATAGTCGTCACCGTCGGTGGGATACAGGCCGGCGAAGACCATCGGCTTGGGCTCCGCATAGCCCGGCAGAGGTGACGATGCCGGCAGGTCGGCTCTGGTTACGGTGTCCCCCACCCGGATCTTGTCGATCTCCTTGACACCGGTGACCAGATAGCCCACCTCACCGGTGCCGAGGGCATCCAGGGGTCGAGCCGTGGGTGTGAGCACCCCCACCTCGTCGGCGGCATCCGTCTCACCGGTCGCCATGAAGAGGACGGGGTCGCCTTCGGCCAACACGCCGTCCACCACCCGCAGTGAGCACACGACGCCGCGATAGGTGTCGTAGTGGCTGTCCGTCACCAGCGCCTTGAGGCGGCCGCTGCCGTCACCCCCAGGCGGCGGCAAACGGTTCACGATCGCCTCCAACAGGTCGGCGACGCCGGCGCCTGTCTTTGCCGACACGCGTAGCACGTCCTCCGAGTCGCCTCCGAGCACACCCACCACCTCGGCAGCCACCCGGTCGGGATCCGCAGCCGGCAGATCGATCTTGTTCACGACGGGAATCAACTCCAGGCCGGCGGCGAGCGCCAGGTAGGCGTTGGCCAGTGTCTGTGCCTCAACACCCTGGGAAGCGTCGACCAACAGCACCGCCCCTTCACAGGCCGCGAGCGATCTGGAGACTTCGTAGGAGAAGTCCACATGCCCTGGTGTGTCGATCAGGTTCAGCCTGAAGGTCTCGCCGTCTGCCGCCCGGTAATCGAGTCGCACCGCCTGCGCCTTGATCGTGATGCCACGTTCGCGCTCCAGGTCCATGGTGTCGAGGAGTTGATCCCGCATGTCGCGTGGAGCTACCGCGCCTGTGAGCTCGAGCAACCGGTCGGCAAGGGTCGACTTCCCATGGTCGATATGGGCAATTATGCAGAAGTTACGAATGCGCGTTGTCATCGCCGGGAGAGATCGGGAGGACCGCATTGTACCTGTGGCGCCCGCTGCTACCCTTTCTCGCTCCGCCGGCTCACATATCGGCCGCGCGGACAGTCCGCAGCAGACACACGGTTATCCGCCCATGGCCAACATCAAATCACAGATCAAACGCAACCGGCAGAGCGAAGAGGCACGCCGCCGCAACCGAGCAGTGCGTTCCGAACTGCGCACCCGTGCCCGACGTGCCATCGACGCGGCCGCTGCCGGCGACGCTGATGGCGCCGGGGAGGCGCTGCGTCTCGTCCAGCAGCGCATCGACGCAGCCGCCGCCAAAGGGATCCTGCACAAGAACACTGCGGCCAGGCGCAAAGCCCGCCTCTCCAAACAGGTCCGCAGCACCCTCAGCGGCTGACCGTGCCCGACGAGGCCACCTGGCTGACGCCGGAGGCTCACGCCAAGCTGCAGGCAGAGCTGTCCCATCTGGAGACCGCCGGTCGGCGTGCAACGGAGGAGCGCATCGCCGAAGCTCGCTCCCACGGAGACATACGGGAGAACGCCGACTATGACGCTGCCAAGGACGAGCAGGGGCTGATGGAAGCTCGCATCCGGCAACTGCAGCACATATTGCGCACCGCGGAGGTGCGGGCGGTCGCCGACACCGGCAAGGTTGAAATCGGGTCGATCGTCACCATCGTCGATGGTGACGGCGATACCGTCGATGTGTTTGTCGCGCCGGCCGAAAACGAGCCTCCTCCCGGGGCGATGAGAAGCTCCCCCGAGAGCCCGCTCGGCGGCGCCCTGCTCGGTGCCGCCCCCGGGCAGCGGATCGCGTACGAGGCGCCGGCGGGTACGATCGAAGTCGAGGTGCAAGCGGTTCGCCCCTACGGCGGCTGACGACCCCGTCGCCGGACATGAGTGATCCCCTGTCACCCCGAGACCTCTGACACACAGTTGAACGGCAGACGAAAACCCGGATTCAGCTTCTGCCGTACCACATGCACAGGGCCACAGTGAGCCGTTCCAACGTGACCCGGTGAATTGGTTCGGGTGCCGTCTTCAAGATACGGTCGGCACGGGCGAGTGCCCCCAGCGCCCTGCTGAGGGCCGTTCCGTTCCGGTTGCGGTGTCCATTCCACACCCTCTTCAACCGGGCCGGAGAATGGCGTTTACCCGCGCTGGAGACGAACGTGTCGAAATCGGAAGCATTCGAAGCCAGGGCGTGCAGCCGCACCTCGCCCTGCAGATAAGCGAGCAGGGCAAGGGGGTGGCCGTGGGTTAGGAAGTCGGCCAGGCGGCGCAGAGCGGCAGTGGTGTCACCGGCTACCACCGCATCGGTGAGGAACCACATCGGCTCGTCTGGCCTGCTGGTGAACCGTTCCAGCACCTCGCCGGCGCTCACCGCCTCTCCGTCGGCGGCCAGTTGATCGAGTGCCTGTGTCAGAGCACCCCGATCGGCGCCGAAACGCTGTACCAGCGCACCGACTACGTCGGCGTCGAGGCGCAGCCCCCGACGCCGAGCCTCCTCCTGGGCATATGGGGTGGCCTGACGGGAGGTCAGCCCCTGCACGCGCACCACCTCACCGACGGCACGCACCGCCGTGGCGAGTGCGGCCGGGAGAGCTGCGAAGGCGACGAAGGCGACCGCAGTGCTGTCACCGATGCCGCTGAGCAAGTCCCCGATGATGGCGGCTTCCGCCGTCGTGAGCTGATCAGCGTCGATGACGAGAATTCCGCTGTCGCCGCCGAAGAGCGAGCCGCTCTGCAACGCCGGTACCAGGGAATCGACAGGGGGCCGCATGTCGGTGCCGTCACCCGCGGTGCCTTTGGCCGGCACGTCGATCCGGCTCACCTCTCCCACCAGCGGAGCGAGGTGCTCACGCGCCCGCTCGATCAGGTCAGAACGGTCGCCGGGTCCGGCGTTCTGCCCCACCAGTGCAACCACCCGGGCCTCTCCCGTCACCGGCTCAGATTAACTGCAGTAATCAAACGAGGGGGCTGCGCACACATCCACGGTCGGTGTCAGCCGTCCAGGGTCACCACAACGTCGCCACGGTCGGTGCGCACGACACGCCCGGCTGTGGCCGCAAGCAGCTCCACTATCGAAGGCGCCGGGTGCCCGTACGAGTTGGGCCCCACCGAGATGACAGCGAGCTCCCAAGGCACTGAGGCCAGCCACTGCGGATCACTGGTGGCCGCGCCCTGATGCGGTACCTTGAGAATCGTCCCCTCGATCGGACCCAGGTCGTGTTGTGCAACTGCTTCCACGTCGCCGGTGAACACGAGATTGTGACGCCCGGCCGTCACCCGCACTACCAGGGATTCATCGTTGGGTGACGCGTAGCGGCGCTGCGGGCCCAGCACCTCGAGGCGGAAACTACCCAGCACTGCAGTCGTGCCCACCGGGGGGCTCAACGTCACCGCTCCCTGCGCGGCCAGCATGTCCAGGATCGGCCGCAGCACACCGTCGACGTCCGGATGCGGTGAAAACCACACCTCATCTACCGACATCCCTCGCAGCGCAGCCAGCCCGTCGATGTGGTCTGCGTGCAGATGCGATACCACCACCAGGTCGGCGCGGCCCACTCCGTAACGGCGCAGCGCCTCCCTCATCACACCAGGGTCGGGCCCACCGTCGACAACAATCACCTCACCATGGGTGCCCAAGAGGAGGGCGGAGTCACCCTGGCCGACATCGAGGAATACCGCGGTCGGGTGGGACGGCGGCGCCGATGGCCACAGGGATGCAACCACCACCGCCGACACGACGGCCGCAGCCGCCGGTCGCCATCGGACGGTGAGGGCAGCTGGGGCGGCGGCGAGGAGAGACCAGGCGCCCAAGCCGTGCAGGCCCGGCATGGCGGCGCCTGCCCGGGCGACGACCAGCACCAGATCTCCCATCCGGCCGGCAACCCCAACGAGCGCGTCGACACCGAGGATCGTGCCGAGACCTCCCACCGCGGTGGCGGCTACCACCGGGCCGGCGGCGAGCAGATTCGCCACCGGCGAAGCAAGCGGAAGCAGGCCGAAGTGGATCAGCAGCAACGGGCCGACGGCGACCTGGGCACCGAGGCCGGCGCCGAGCACGGTCAGCCATCTGCTCCGGTGCCACAGCCCGCTGCCCGCCATCACACCTGCCGTGGCCGCCACCGACAGCTGAAAGCCGACCGACGCGTTCAACTCGCCGGACATCAGCAGGAGTCCGGTGACGGCCACGCCCAGCGCCGACCATCCTGAGATGGCTATCCCCGCCAGTCGTCCACCGAGAACCAAGGCGGCCATCACGGCCGCCCGCAACACGGAAGGCTCGGCACGGGTTACCAGTGTGAATACGACCAGCCCGGCAAGACCCACCACGGCTCTTCGTCTGGGACCCCAGGCCAGCGGACCGGCCAGCACCCACAGCAACCCGAGGAAGATGGCCACATTTGACCCCGACACTGCCACGTAATGGCTGAGACCGGATCTGCGCAGCGCCTCAACATCGGCCGCACCGAGGCGGGAAGTGTCCCCCACCAACAGCCCGGCCAGCAGCGCGTCTCCCCCAGAATCTGCGGGAATGCCACCAACGATACGAGAGCGGACCGCGTTGGCTACCCGCTGTACCGGATCCGCCGGCGGGCCTGCGAGTGCGAACTCCGATACACGCAGCCAGCCGGCCGTCGACTTTCCCGCCACTCTCCCCGGGTCAGGCCGCATCTCACCGGTGGCCAGCACCCGATCCCCGGCGGCCATCCAGTCCGGCGCAGGGGAGATACCGACGCGGGGCCCGTGCCAGCGGATCCACTCCCCCCCATCTTGGATGTGGGTAGGCCGGACCACACCCGTGGACCGGGGACCGTCGGTCTCCGCCACCGCGACGACCTGCACCCTCCCCGCCGGTAGGTCGGCCTCCATCGTTCGTGTCGTGCGCCCCGCCGCAGCCGA